>JAAELU010000272.1 GCA_024226255.1 bacterium
CCAGCCGGTCGGCTATTTCGCCCCAAATCGTGGATGTTCGGCCTCGTAGCCGTTTCCCTGGTTCTGGCGGCCTGCGTGTCGAGCGACCCGCCGTTGCAGACTGGGTCCTCGACCACTGCAGCACCCACGCAGTCCACTGCCGCCCCCCTGCCGGTAGACATCGACGTACAGGGCCATCGCGGAGCCCGCGGCCTCCAGCCGGAGAACACACTGTCCGCTTTTGAGATCGCGCTTGATCTGGGCGTTGACACCCTCGAACTCGACCTTCACTTCACTGCCGACGGCGAGGTCGTCATCTGGCACGACCCAATTGTTCACCCCGACAAGTGCCGCCTCGACCCTGCCTTCGCCGGCGATGCCCCCGACCCACAGTCCGCCGCCGAAGCCGATATCGCCATTGCCCGGTTCACCAGAGCCGAGCTCGAGGCTTACAGATGCGACCTCAACCCCGACAGCGATCGGTTCCCGGACCAAGAGGCGGGAGGAACTGCCCAAGCGGGCGATTCATACCGAATTGTCACCCTCGCCGAGTTGTTCGATTTTGTCGCCACCTACGCAGCATCGACAGACAAGACCAGCGCGCAGCAAGCCACTGCAGCCACTGTCTTGTTCAACGTCGAAACCAAACGTGTCGCCGACAATCCGGCGACCATCAACGATGGATTCGATGGAGTGACACCGGGACCCTTCGAGCTGACATTGCTCCAGCTAATCACCGAGTTCGATCTGGACTCGAGGGTCGTCGTGCAATCGTTCGACCACCGATCTCTCCGGGCGATTAGGTCTGTCAACGATACGATTCAGCTGGCCGCATTGACGAGCCGCAACGTGCCGTTTTCGGCCGAATTCGCCGAGTTTGCCAACGTCTGGTCGCCTGACAACCGTTCCGTTTCGGCCAGTAGCCTGGAGGACGCTCATGCCGCCGGACTTCAGGTGATTCCGTGGACCGTGAACGAAGCCTCAGACATGTCTCGCTTGATCGTGTTGGGCGTGGACGGCCTCATCACCGATCGGCCCGACATACTGGTGGCAGTGGTCGCAGAGGGCGGATGAAACCCGCCAACTCAAAGCGACGATGGCCCGCATGCGCCCTCGCATTGGTCCTCGTCATGGCATCATGTGACGGCTCAACATCCGACGTGCCCATCGACCAGGCAGAAGCACCGACCGTTGAGGTTGTTGCCGAGGGGCTGGTCAATCCGTTGGGCCTCGCTGCACTGCCCGACGGCAGCATCCTCATCGCCGAAGAGGGAACCGGCGAACGCGACACCAGCGCCGGGTTGTCGGTGCTGACGCCCGACGGCAAGGTTGGCCGAGTCGTCAGCGATCTTCCGAGTAGCCGAGATTCCGGAGATCTCTCTGGCGCTCCCTTAGCGGGAGTGTCCCCCGACGGATCCACGGCATACGTCGCCCACTTCGCGTCGCAGGCGCTACTGACGCTGCCGATTCCGCCGGACGGACTGAAGCCTGAGACCAAGGCGGCCCCGGCGCTGACCCTCAGCGATCTGACTCCGACGATGACTCCACTTCGAGAGGTCGCACTGCTCAATCCCTTCGATATCGCATTCGATGAGGCGGGCCGCCCAGTTGTCACCGACGCCAGCGCCAATGGCGTGGCAACTGTCAACAACGACGGAACCACAACGTTCACTCATCGCATCAGCGAGCTCGAGGATCCCGGGAAGCCGACACTCAAGATTGATCCGGTCCCCACCGGCATCACTCGTGTCGGAGACGAGTATTACGTGACCCTCACGGGTGGGTGCCCATATCCGCAAGGTTCCGGAGTCGTAGTGGCTTTGGGGGCGGACCGCGCAGAACGTGTCGTCGCCACCGATCTCAATATGCCGATCGACGTGGAACTTGGACCCAGCGGCACGATCTGGCTGCTCGAGTTCGCCCGCTTCACGCCCGACGCATCGTGTTTCACCGGCGCCGGCTACGAGGCAGGAACCGGTCGATTGAGCCGCCTCCACGAGGACGGGACCCGAACCGAGGTTCTATCGGGCCTCAACCATCCCGGCGCGGTCGTGGAGATGCCCAATGGCGACGTGTACGTCACTGAAATCTTCTCCGGCCGTGTGCTCCGCCTCTCGTGGCCCTCTAGCACGGCGCCGGCAGCGGCAGCCCCAACGATTTCACCACCGTCGGCCGCGACACCGGAATGGGGATTTGCCAACGTCGCGGCAGCGGTCGGCCTTGACTTCACCCACGGCGCGTTCGCGACCGAACTGTCAGAGGATCCGGCCGCAGCAATGGGAGGCGGCTTGTGCTGGATCGACTACGACCGTGACGGATGGCTCGACCTCTATCTGGTCAACAGTCACGCCGCCACCGAAGTGGACTACTGGGCCGGCAACGGCGGACTGCCCAGAAACGAGCTCTACCGGAACGACGGCGGCACATTCAGTCGGGTTGGGTCGGATGCTGGGGTCGACATTGCCCATCGGGGCAACGGATGTGTCTCCGCCGACTTCGACGGGGACGGTTGGTATGACTTGTTCGTCACTGCTGATGGACCCAACTCCCTGTTTCACAACCAAGGCGACGGAAGCTTCATCGACGTTGCCGCCGCCGCTGGGGTGGACACGCCAGAGTGGAACAGCGCCGCCGTTGTAGGTGACTTGAACGGCGATTCGCGGCCCGACCTCTTCGTCGGCGCCTACATCGACCTGGCCTTCAAGATCGACAAACCGTCCGGCGCGTTCCCCCAGGACTACCTCGGGTTGCCGGACAGGTTGTTCATCAACCAAGGCCAGCCGGGCGTCATAGACTTCCGCGAGGTGGCAGATGCCTCGGGTCTAGAACACAGCGAACGAGCTCTGGGAGCCCTTCTCAGCGATTTCGATCTTGATGGCGATCTCGATCTGTATATCGCCAACGATGGCCATCCCAACCGCCTCTATCGCAACGACTCAACTCACGGCTCTGCCTCCATCACGCTCACCGATGTCACCGCCGAAACCGGGGTCGGTGATTCGGGCAGTGGCATGGGCGTTGCGGGCGGTGACTACGACGGGAACGGAGCGTTCGACCTCCTTGTGACCAATTGGGAGGCCGAGCTCAACGCTCTCTACGCCAATGAGTCGTCGGCCGGAGGGTTCGCCTTCGGCTACATGACGCAACGAATCGGCCTGGCGGGATTGGGCAACAACAAGACCGGATGGGGCGTCGCCTGGGTTGACGTCGACCACGACACTGACCTCGACATGCTGATCGCTCACGGCCGGGTGCCGGTAACCAATATGGAAACCGATCCGGAGCTGGTCCGTCTGTATGGCAATCTGCTCGCAGAAGGGCAGCCCGGCCAGTTCCGCGATTGGACAACTCAGTCCGGTCTCGATGTGGTCGGCCCGCTGCTGGCCCGTGGCAGCGCTGCCGCCGACTTCGACAACGATGGCGACGTCGACATCGCTATCAACAGCATCGGGGGCTCGGTGGCGTTGCTTCGTAGCGATGGCACCTCAGGGAATTGGATCGAAATCGATCTCGGTGGATTCCACCCGGGCGCCTTAGCCAAGGTTGCTCTAGCCGACGGCCGTATCCTGCATCGGGAGTTGCACGCCGGTTCGAGTTATTTGGCGTCGGAGGATTCTCGGATCCACTTCGGACTCGGTTCGCATCCGGAACCGGTGCCGGTCACGATCGTCATGCCCGACGGCACTGTGATCGATCTTGGGGAGTTAGCTCCCGATCAGATCCATACGATCGTCACCGGGAGCTGAACCAGTAGGCCTTATTGCCAGCTCAGGCCGAGCTTTGGTCGATGGTTCCTCTGCATTGTCGCCTAGGCCCAGCTCAGGCCGAGACGGCCGTTGTTGCGAGTCTTGTTCACGTGGTTACTCCCAGCTCAGACCGAGTTTGGTGGGTTGAGTCATCTGCATCGTCCTACTCCCAACCCTGCGTGGACCAAGCATCGGAAGACCAGGTATCTCCCGACCAACTGGCACCAGACCACGAAGCCCCAGACCAACTAGCACCGGACCACGAAGCCCCAGACCATGAGGCCCCCGACCAGCTAGCACCGGACCACGAAGCCCCAGACCAACTAGCACCGGACCACGAAGCCCCAGACCAACTAGCACCGGACCACGAAGCCCCAGACCAACTGGCTCCGGACCATGAGGCGCCGTTGAAGGTTCCGCCGTCCCACTTGCTGAGGCAGCTACTCACCGACTTGCAGGTGTAGCCGTCCCACTTGTTGCCCATGATGTCGACTTCACCGGTCAATGGCATGGGCTTGGTGTCGCTGTCCCAGTCGGTCCTCGAGTAGACATGCATGCCGCCGCGAGCCTTCTCCAGGGAGCCCTCACCGGTCGACTTCGTGTGACCCTGCCACGCTTCCTTCTCCGAAGGCGTTTCCATCTTGCGGGCGGTGCGGAGGCTGATGGCACCGTCTCCCTGGCAGATTGACTTGGCGTTGCTCATCGAGGAAGCGCTGGCCATCAGCAGCTCTTTCACCTGGTCGGGCGCCATGTCGGGGCGTTCCTCGAGAAGCAGGGCCACTGCGCCCGAGACAACTGCCGCGGCCTGACTGGTGCCTGATCCACGGAAGTACTTCGAACCGACCCGCGCCTCAGGATTCATTTCATCAGCGACGGAACCGGGGTTGCGCAGGCTGATGATCGAGCGGCCCGGAGCCACGATGTCGGGAGAGCGGTCGCCGTTGCCGCAGCTCGAGAACTCCGGGATGACATCGTCGGCAATCGAATAGCGGCGGTTGACATTCTCAGTGGCACCAACTGCGATCACGAACGGGTCCGAGGCTGGATTGCGCATTGCAGAGCCGCTGCCATCGTTGCCGGCGGCGATCACGACCACGATGCCGGCATGCCAGGCACGCTCGACGGCGTGAGCCAGAGGGTCGACCTTGTAAGACTGTGTACCGTCGGTGCCGTAGGCCAGCGTGACGACCCGGATGTTCATACCGTTGTCACGGCGATGTTCCACGACCCAGTCGATTGCAGCTATCACCTGGGAGACGTCGGCTGCACCAACAGCGTCAGCGACCTTGACGTTCACGATTCGGGCGCCGGGGGCGATGCCCACGAAGTTGTCTCCGTCGTACTTCGAGAGCGTAGTGGCGCCATCATCGCGCCCCGCGATGATGCCGGCGAGGTGTGTGCCGTGGCCGTAGGCATCGAGGTAGCGAAGGTCATCGTTCTGAGAGTCGAAGGAAAGGTCGGCCCCGTTGATCACCTTCCCCTTGCCGTTGAGCCCATCCACCGGAGCAACGCCGGTGTCAATCAGTGCAACGTCGACGCCGGCGCCGGTGATGCCGTCTGACCAGTAGCGGACTGCGCCCGTCTGGCGGTTGACCCAATACATCGAACCGAGGTTCTCGCTGTAGACCTCACTCGAGTTACGGTCGGCCTCTTCCCACATGTCGTAGTCATCGGCGCTCAGCGTGTGGCGATCCTCGTACTCATCGTCGTACTCATCGTCGTCCGCGAGCGCCGGAGCCGCGCCAAAACTGCTGGCAATCAGCATCGTGGTCAAGGCGAGTGCGAAGGTGCGGCTCAGCCATCTGCCGGCTGATGACTGTGAACTCTTTGATGACATGAAGATCCCCCGAGGTGTAGTGCTTCTCTTCCTGAATCGGCCGCGACGTCGAAAAAGCCGAGAACCAAACTCGGCGGACACAAAGTGATTAGTCACCCTGGCGTGCCGGACCTAGAAGCAATCAAAGGCTGTCCGTACGCCGAATCAGCTGCGAAAGCCTCTCGTGTGGCCTTCAGACTGGCGGCCCGGTTGCCGATATCCCCTTGAGTTGAACACCTAGGAGCCGGAGCTGACTTCCTCCCAACCAGTTGCGCCCAAGCGGCGTCCCAATAGTCGAGTAAGACGGGTGTGGATACTTGTCGCGGCTATTTGGGCAATAGGCATCGCGCTCACGCTGCTCGTCGCACGGTGGGAACCGCTCCTCGACAGCGTGGAGATCCCGTGGATCGTGCTCTTGGTGATGTTCGCCATCGCCGAACGTGCAGTCTTTCACCTTCGTTTCAAGAAGGATGCCCATTCGTTCTCGCTAAGCGAGATTCCGCTGGTGATCGCACTCTTTGTCGTCTCGCCGTTGGCGGCGATTACCGCTCAGCTCGCCGCCAATGTCTTGGCCCTACTACACCGGCGCCAGCAGCCGGTGAAGATCATGTTCAACCTCGGCCAATTTGCAGTGCAGACATCGTTGGCGATCATCATCTTCCGCCCCATCGTGTCGTTGGGCGAAGCAATAGGCCCGGCGGGCTGGATCGCCGCGATCATCGGGGCGGTTGTGGCTCTCATTGCCGCAGAAATCATGATCAACGCGGTGATTCATCTTTCCGGCGGACGTCTCTCTCTGAGAGAGTCTGTTGAGGTCATGATGCTCACCGCTCTGGCCACAGTCATGAACACGGCCACGGCCCTTATCGGGGTTGTGTTGCTCGACGTCTATCCGACCGCGGCTTGGCTGACAGCCGTTCCTCCGATAATCCTGTTCGTTGCCTACCGGGCGTATGTCAATCAGCGTGAGGAGAGCGGCCGGCTTGGTTCTCTCTACGAGGCAACACGATCATTGCATGCTTCGCCACAGATCGAATCTGCCTTGCAAGCCGCTGTCGAGAGCGCTCGGGACATGGTGGACGCCGAGTATGCCGAAGCCTTTCTTTTTCCGATCGACGGCAATGACGCCTTCGCGACCTCGATCGGACCGAGCGACAACCTCCGCGTGATGGAAGTGGCCACAGACGACGCCACAGAGGCTATGAGGTCCCTGGCCATCGCAGCCAGTGACGGCCTCGTCACAAAGCCGTTCGAGCACCTCGTCGGTGCATCCACTCTCCTCGTGGACGAAGCAATCGTTGCTCCCATGCTGAGCGGGAATCGGGTTGTTGGCGTTTTGATGGCAGTCAATCGGCTCGGTGATGTCTCTCGTTTCGTGGCCGAGGATGTCGGCCTAGTCGAGACTCTCGCCGGCCAGGTGGCCGTCTCTCTGGAGAATGGACGTCTCGGTGAATCGCTTGCCCAGATCACGTCCCTCAAGGAACAGCTCGAGGAATTGGTGAAATCCAAGGACGAGTTCGTTGCCTCTGTGAGCCACGAATTGCGAACCCCCCTAACCGCCGTAGCCGGGCTGGCCGATGAGCTGCAGCAGGCTCCCGGCGACTTCTCCGAAACCGAGACCCGGGAGTTCATTCGTCTCATTGCAGAACAGAGCAATGAACTGGCAGGAATCGTTGAGGATCTGCTCGTCGCCGGGCAGACGGAAATGGGCAGCCAGAACCTCAACATCGAGCAAATCGATCTCGGCGCCGAGATTCGCGAAATCGTCTCCAGCGCTAATCGCTCCGGTCTCGGCGGAGAGCTCACGCTCGGCGCAGTCGACGAAACTATCGCTGCGTTGGGCGATCCGCTGCGGGTACGCCAGATCCTGCGGAACCTCCTCACCAATGCAGCCCGTTACGGCGGTACCGAGGTGAGAGTGGAGGTCGGCCGAACCGAAGCTGCTGCCTGGCTTGCCGTTATCGACAATGGCGACGGGGTACCCAAACGCGATTCCGATCGAATCTTCGCCTCCTATCAGCGCTCGGGCAACGCCGAACAGCAACCCAAGTCGGTGGGACTTGGACTGTCGGTGTCGCGCAAGCTTGCCCGCCTTATGAGCGGGGACCTGACCTACACGCGGGACCAAGGCCTCACGCGCTTCGAACTAACGCTGCCTGCCGCCCGCCCGGTCGCGCCGTCGATCAGCGAGATTGACTCAGCAAAGCCGGTCACGGCTCAGATCTAGTCGCTCGTGCCGCCGGGCAATCGGCCGGACCCGTCCAATTCTGTAGATCCTCGAATGCGCCGATGTGCTCACCTTCGATGAATGTCTGTGGCCGCGACCGGACTGATCCGGTGACTGAATTGTGGTGATTTGCCTGTGTACGGCAAGCATTTGAGTCCAATGCATCCCTCTAGTCGTGCCCGGATCGAGCCGATTAGTTCCCGTGAAGGGAATCAAGGAATTCCGCGCTACCGACGCGGCAGAGAACTCACGTCCTCGCGTCCTCGCAGTCGATGACGACAGGGTGATGCGCGCTGTCATCGACAAGGTCCTCAGCCAGGCGGGTATGGAGGTTGTGGCCGTCGAAGTCGATGATGCGATCCACCTCCTCGGCGGGGATCCCTTCGACCTGGTGGTTTGCGACAGAACGATGCCCGGCATCAGCGGACAGCAGTTCCTGGAAATCGTCCGCAGTGACCCTCGATTCGACTTCACCCCATTCCTGTTCCTCACTGTGTCGGAGGAGCTCGACGACCTCGTCGCCGGACTCGGTGCGGGCGCCGATGACTACATCACCAAGCCGTTTCACCCCGCCGAACTCGTAGCCCGCGTCACCGGTCGTCTCGAACGGGCCGACCTGGTCAAACGACGTGATCGGGCTTTGGTCGACATTGAGACGTTTGCCTTTGAGTGCGATCGAGAGATCACCCGGGCGGCCCGCGGCGGTGCCGGCGGAGTTGTCGCAATCGTCAATATCCCCAGCTTGAAGGCTGTCGAGGACTCGCTCGGCGATCGGGAGCGACGTCGCGTACTGGAAACGATCGCTGCCGTCATGGCGCAGTCATCTGAACCACTCGACATGATCGGCGCTAGCCATCACGGAGATCTGGGCATCATGATGCCGGACATCAGCGTGCGCGACGCGGCCGACCGATTGCGCGAGATGGCGACAAGGGCGGCCTCAATGGTCACTCAGGCTCAAGGTCTGAGCATCCGCCCGGTGACCATGATCGGATTTGTCGAATTCGAGAGCCAGTCGGACATCCCGACCGAAACGATTGTCGCCAGAGCGACCCAGGCAGCAGCGGAAGCCGAGCGAATCCAGGACCTCCAGCCCCGCAAGTGGATCCCCGCGGACGAGCAGGAGGGCGAGAAGTCCGACCACCACCCGTTCCGCGAGGTTCTCCAGACATTCTCGACATTCCTGTTGGGAATCTTCATGCCATTCCTCCTCTACCTCGCACTGAACGGCATCGGAATCGATGTCTCGTGGGTTGTCTACCTGGCAGTTGTTGTTGTCCTGGTTTCAACTGCGGCGCTGATCTGGCTCGAAGGTATCTATGCCTCCAGACACCCCGGCGCCCCTGTCGTCGCCGGAGCCCCCGAACCTCCGGCATCGGCAATCATATGTGCCTATATGCCCAATGAGGCAGCCACGATTGTCGAAACCATCGAGTGCTTCCTCGAGGTGGACTACCCCGCCGGACTCCAGATCGTGCTGGCCTACAACACCCCTCACTACATCCCTGTCGAAGCTGAGCTGCAGGCGATCGCGAACGCCAACCCCAACTTGCTGTTGCTCAAGGTCGAGCACTCCAACTCCAAGGCCCAGAACCTCAATGCAGCCCTAGCGCGCACCACGGGCGACTTCATCGGAGTCTTCGATGCCGACCATCACCCCGATCCTGATTCATTCCACCGTGCATGGCGCTGGCTATCGAATGGCTATGACGTGGTCCAAGGGCACTGTTTGGTGCGGAATCCCGAAGAAACGTTCCTAGCCAAGATGGTTGCGGTCGAATTCGAGTCGATCTACTCCGTGGCACACCCGGGCCGCTGGTTGCGCGATGGGTTCGGCATCTTCGGTGGCTCCAACGGGTATTGGAAGACTGAATCGCTCCACATGACGCGCATGCGCGGTTCCATGCTCACCGAGGATATTGACGCCTCGATGCGAGTGCTCGTAGCCGGTGGCCAGATCGCTTCGGACCCGGGCCTGATCAGTCGCGAGCTGGCCACCACGACAGCAAAGCAGATCTGGAATCAACGGCTCCGTTGGGCACAGGGTTGGACTCAGGTATCGGTTCGCCACATCTGGCAGATGCTGCGACTCCCCCACTTCAGCCTGCGACAGAAGTTTGGCGTGTTCATGCTGCTGCTGCAACGAGAGATCTACCCGTGGGTTTCCCTTCAGATCTTCCCCCTTCTGGCTTTCTGGTGGGTTCGCGGCGACTTGGTCGATTGGTTCATCCCGATCTTCTTGGTAGCCACGATATTCACGACTTCTGTGGGGCCGGGGACGGTCTTCATGACCTACCGGCTATCGCATCCGAGCATCAAGCGCCGCGCCTGGTTCTGGCAGTACGGCGTCTTCTCGACACTGATGTATACCGAAGCCAAGAACGTGATCGCTCGCGTCGGACACCTCAAGGAGATCATGGGCGAATCCTCTTGGCGTGTCACTCCGCGATCTGCCGACCCCGGGAGTGCCGCCCTGCCGCTGGCTGCGGGTGCGCCGATGTTCGAACCCTCTAACGACGACCATGGCGATCCGGCTGATGTCGAACCATCGGCACTTGTTCCGGCATCGGCCAAGGCCTCACAGACCAGAACAAGCACAATCGACATGCTGGCACACACTCGACGCACGACTGGGAGCTGTCTGTGGTGTGGCGAAACACGATCGATAGCGGTCGAGACGTGTTCGCGCTGTAGCCACGGTTGGATCGATAGAACCTTGGATCATGCCGCGACGCCCGGCTTCGCAGCCGCCGCCGTCGAAGCGGAGGTACACGGGGAAGAGGATTCCTCGCCGCACCGCCGCAAGCTGGCGACCGTCGGTTTAGCTGTGGTGGCCACTATCGGCTTCGCAGCGCTCTACACGAGCGGAATCCGCGCCCCCCAGTCGCCTCCGGCAACGACCGTGGTGACCACGATTGACACCACCCCTCCGGCAGTGGCGGCACCGACGCCTACCAGCGCCACTCCCCCGACCACCATTGTCGTGCCCTCCACCACACAGGCTCCACAGCCAGCCGTCCCCGCGACGACGATACCCGCACCAACAACCTTGGCTCCAGCAACGACCACAACCTCGACAACGACGATGCCCCCGGCCCTTGTCGTCGCCAGCCTCAACCCCGATTCCATCAGCCTGGGAGCGTTCTCTCTTGGTCCCGTCCGATTCGGAACCAGCGGCCCCAGCGCCGCCGCCGAACTCGTGTCTCTCATCGGACAGCCCAATGCGCGAGTCCAGGCCAACGAGGAAGCGGGCCTGTGCTCCGCCGACACCGGCCGAGTGCTCCAGTGGGCGGGTCTGAGCGTCATTCTCCGCCAGGATGACGACGGCGAGGTATTCGTCGGCTATCGCTACGACGGGTTGGGCGACGTGTCGGACTCGTTGGCCACGATTTCCGGGTTGACGTTGCACATGACAATCGCAGACGCGCAGTCCCGATACCCGTCTTCGATTGTGACGACGTCGACGCTCCCTGATGGCAGCCCCATCTTTCTTCTCCTACGATCCTCCGATCGGCGCACGCTGCTGTGGGGACCGATCAGCGCCGACGAGGCCCCAACCATCATGGGTATCTACTCCTATCGGGTATGCGACCGCGGCCCATTCAGTGGCTAGCAGTCACGAGCGTGGCGGTTCGTGGGCCCGCCACGACGCCGCTGATGTGTGTTGTTGCATACGCCGGCGGCAGCGGTCCCGGTTGAGCGTTCGCTCTCTTCCACAGACTTAGACTCCAGCTCGACAGCCAATGGGTTCGGGAAGGAAGCGGCGAAATGGGTGACGACGTGCGAAGGCAGATGGAGACCGAGGCAATTCACGCGGGTGAGATCCACGATCCTTCAGGCGCCCATATCGCACCGATCTTTCAGACCTCGACCTATACCTTCGACAACATGGCAGCCGTCGAGGAATATGCCTCGGGAGAAGGCGAAACGTACATATATGCACGCGGCGGCAACCCGGCGCGGACGGCGCTTGCCAACAAACTGGCGATGCTCGAGAGCTTCGGCCTCGGTGAAGGCGATGCCAGCGCCGAGATTTTCGGTTCCGGAATGGCCGCAATATCTGCGGCTCTGATGGGTCTTGCCAAAGCCGGCGATCACATCATTGCCCAGCAGGTTCTCTACGGCTCGGCCGACCACCTCATCTCTGATGTCCTCCCCGAATACGGAATAGGCAGCAGTCGAGTCGCCGGCTTGGGAGCGGAGGCCCTTGCCGCTGAGCTGGCGGCGCACCCCAATACCACGGTCGTCTACCTAGAAACGCCGGCCAATCCAACCATGCGGCTGATCGACATCTCAGGGACGGCTGAAGTCGCCCACGCTCACGGAGCCCGGGTGGTGGTCGACAACACGTTCGCCACGCCTTACTTGCAGCGGCCACTGGAACTGGGCGCCGACGTGGTTGTCCACAGCACCACCAAGTACATCAACGGTCACGGCACGATCATCGGCGGAGCAGTCGTTGCCCGTGACGCAACTCTGATGGAAGAGCAGATCGCGCCGTTGATCCGTTTCACGGGCGGCGTGCCAAGTCCCTTCGACTGTTGGCTGACCAACATCGGGCTGAAGACACTCCCCCTGCGCATGCGTCAGCACTGCGCCAACGCCATGGCGGTCGCCGAATTCCTCGAGACCCACCCCGACGTCGTCACCGTTCACTATCCGGGCCTCACCAGCCACCCGCAGCATGAACTGGCCAAACTTCAAATGGACGGATTTGGTGCAATGATCGCGTTCGATGTGGGCAGCTACGACAACGCGACGGACTTCATGGACCGCATCGAGCTGTGCACCCTGGCCGTGAGCCTGGGAAACGTCGACACCCTCGTAGAACACCCCGCATCGATGACCCACCGTGTCCTCACTCCCGAAGGCCGCGCCGCGGCAGATATAACCGCTGGGCTGGTCCGGCTATCTGTTGGACTCGAAGCCGCCGGCGATATCATTGCCGATCTCGATCAAGCACTCACCCGTTAGCAGGCACAACCTCGCCTGAGTCGGAGTCGATTGCGGCTTCCGGCTCTGCCACGGCCAATCGTGTGGGTATGAGGTAGGCAAGCCCTAGGAACGCAACGCCGATCCCGAAGAAGAGCCCGATCCGAACCAGAGGCTCCGTCGCTTCGAGGTCGACGAGCAACAGCTTGAGTGTGGCGATGCCGAGAGTGGCCCATCCGGCGATCTGGACATGGTCCAGCGCCAAGCGAACGCCCGCCGCCAGAGCTGCGATACCAACCAGTACCCATCCCCCGGTAATCCATGCGTCGCTGGAGCCGGCGGCAACAACGATCCAAGCCAGAAGTGTCAGGTACGCTACGGCGCCCTCGGCCTCCTTCAACGGATGGGGCACCCGAGAGAACAGAGCGGCCAGGACAACGACACCGCTCGCCAGCGCAACGACGCGGCCAATGCTGTAGTCAATTTCCCCGGCGTAAAGGCCGGCGGCCGCCCCACCTGCCACAAGGAGGATTGCCAAGGCGTTGACGAAGATGCTGAATTCGAAATCGACCACACCAAAGTGGTTGGTGATCCGAGCGGTGGCATAGAGACCGACGATGGCCACGATGATCCAGGGATCGCCGAGAATCGTGAACAGCCATCCGATCGCGACAACGTGGACCGCCGCTCCCATAGCGGCGCGGTAGTCACGTTCGATAGCCGCCCGCCAGGTCGCAAGACCGAGGACCGCCAACTCGGATAGCCAGGCGGCCGACGCGGCCGATCCGTCGAAACCACGATCGAAGCTGCGCCCGGCCACCGCCAACAGCGCAATGGCGAATACTGCCAACGCCTGCCACTTCATCGGCTCATGAGATAGCCGATCGGCGATGTATGCCAGGGCGAGCGCCTGAAGTCCGAGCGACACCAGCAGGACATGACCGTTGAGAGCAAGCGTCAACCCAACCGAAGCAAGAAGTGCGGCCATTGTTGTGTGGACGAAGGCCCGGTCGGCAAAACCCGAACGAGTCAGAGCAACCGCCGCCAAGGCGAAGACTGCCCCGGTTCCCGCCACGATCGGACTCCACTGGTACCGCGTCAGCTCAAACGTGATCGCAGCGAGGGCCAAGGTAACGACAGGTGCGGCATATGTGAGCCGGTCGGTCGTCCCGCTCAGGAATGGCTGGAGTGCCTGCTCCATGAAGTGTGTCGGCCTGGAGGTGAGATCCCGCCGGGACTCGAGGATCGAACGGCCCAGCGGAACGAGCCAGCTCATCAAACCAACCAGGACGACGGCAACGCCGATGCCTGCGGTGGACCACCGAATCGCCCCAACCCACAGCAATATCCACGTGGCCAACGCCGTGGCGTTGGCAATACTGCGCCAACCCGTCCACGAGTACAGCGTCCAGCCGGCTCCGGCGAGGAGCGGAACATAGAACGCCAAGACCGCAGCATCGTCGATACCCGACTGCAGCAGGAGCGGCGTCGCCAGCCCGCCGAGGACTCCAAGCACGCCGATCGGAGGCGAATCGAGCAGCTTGGCTGAAACGAGAGCGGCGACGGTCACGCCCACCAGAGCCACGAAACCAACGTTGCCGCTGACGACGTCCATGACCAACGCCGATAGAGCGGTCAGGTAGGCGACCACGAAAGAGGCCCCTTGTAGGGTCTCGGCGAACAGGGGTCGGCTCCGCCGCATTCGGTGGCCGGCAACAAATAACGCCACGGCCACGACAGCCGATGCGATGACTCGCAGTACCGGCGTGATCCAACCGCGGTCGATGGCCAGACCCAGGGCGAAGACGACGGCCAACACCACGAGGCCAACCCCGGCCCATTTCAACAGCACCTCGCTGGCGCCAACGGAGATTCCCCGTGCAGATAGACGCGGTGCCGGCTGGTCGCCAGTCACCACCGGCTGGTGAGCATCGATCGCAGCCGTCGGTGAGGCGGCCGCACCAACACGAGGTGGAGGCGCGGTCCGATAGTCATCTGTGACGGTCGCGACCTTCGGTCGCGAAAGAAGGTGCCGCTCCAGCTCAGCGACTCGGGACTCCAATGCTGCGATTCGTTGCTCATCCATGGCTCCAGTATCGAGGAAAAAACCATCTTGCGGTATGGGGGAAATCCCCTATCTGCCTCCCGAGAACCGTTCCAAGTGTGTCGAGGCGCCGATTGCCGCTGTTGGTAGATTGCCTCCATGAATCGACCCCGAATCGCAGTGGCATCAACTGTGCTCGGCGCCCCCAATGCACGCGAGCTCGCCCATTTCTACGAACAGCTTCTGGGCTGGGAAGGCATCTCCGAGCAGGAGGATTAGGTGGTGCTCCGAGCACCCGATGGATCGCAGCGCTTGTCGTTCCAAACGGTGACAGATCATGTATCTCCCGTTTGGCCGGCCGGTCCAGACGACCAGCAGATGATGATGCACCTCGACGTTGCGGTGGAGGATCTCGAAGCCGGTGTGACATGGGCACTCGAGTCAGGAGCCACCGAGGCGGCGCATCAGCCCCAGAAGGACGTCCGGGTGATGCTGGACCCTGCCGGACATCCGTTCTGTCTGTTCGCTCGGTCGTTCGACATGGACTGAGCTACTGCTGCGGCGGAACCAGCTCCCGAACAGATCTCAAAGGTCGCGCCAAGAGAACCTCAGCGCGGCGCCTGCGCGCCCGCCGCACAATTGCCGACACGATTCTTTCGAGCAAGCTAGAACGCGGCCTCCCGAGACGGGTCCAGCCCCACGCATCGTTGAGCAATGCGCCGATTCCGTTTCCGAAGGAACGAAGCGCGACGTAGAGGGTCCCCGCCACAACGAGCAGCCCGCTGAGACTTCCAATGAACTGCGACAGCCCCACAAATGAGGCGAATGCCACCGCCGAAAGACTGAAGTGGCCGGCCGCTGTGATACGTCGAATGTCGTCCCGCACCGCTGACTCTGCCCACCTCTTCGCATCCTCCACAGACGGATGATCCGTGCCATGTTGGTAACGCCCTGATCGGCCGGGGAAGACAACCCTGGTGGACACGAGACGCCACGGTTTGGCATCGGTTCCGCCGCGAACGATCCGGTAGCCATCACATTCGAGGCCAAAGTTGGTCGCGCGCCACTCGAGGTCCATTGCCTGATCCTCCTCAACTGAAGTGTATCTCTCGAGCTGTCCCGACATGCGAGTATGACGACATGAGGTTCTGGACGATTCAGCCCCGCACGATCTGGGACCAGATGCAGCGCGGCGAATCGGTTCGTGTGGATCCCGAGAACTCCAGATATCAGGGCCGACGCCCATGGCAATACGACTGGCTGGCAACAGCCCTTGCCGACAGCCACCCTGGTTTCGACGGCGGATGGCCTTGGTGGCTGAGCTGTATCGAACCGGACCTTCGCCAGCAACGCCAGGCCGAGCTACCCGGCGGGACCGCTCAGACGGTGCTGGAACTCGAGCTGCCGCCTGAGCGATACGTCACATTTCCGCTGTGGATGTGGGAGACCATCCATCTCGGCCACTACCTCGCCGCCAATGAGGATGAGCTCTCCCAATGGCAGGCCAACGCGGGCAATAGGCCTCATGAACCGTCGGCCCCAGATTCTCCAGGAGCAATGAGCGGGAGCCTCGACACGAGTTGGCGGCGGCTCCTAGATGTCCGCTGGCGACCCCGCTTCTGGTACCGCGACGTGGAGATCTCCGCGGACGGCTCGAGTCTCAGCCGACTGATGAACGAAGCCTCCGAGGAAGCAGTGGGTCTGACCCAGGAGTTGCGGGCCGACGACGTCCTCAGCGCGGCAAGTTTTCGAACCGATGGACCAACCGACTAGCTGGTCGACCCAGCCCTGTGATCGTCCAGGCGCGACGACGGCTCCTCGAGGGGCCCTACTCCTTGAGTGCCCCGCTCATCATGCCTCGTATGAAGTAGCGGCCGAGGAAGATGTAGATGAGCAACGTGGGCACAGCCGCAATGAACGACGCTGCCATCTGCACATTCCAAGCGATAATCTGTGACCCCGCCAGGTTGTTCAGCGCCACCGTCACTGGCCAGTGTTCGGTGTCGGTGAGTACTACAGCAAACAGGAAGTCGTTCCAGGCCGACGTGAACTGCCAGATGAACACGACCACGAAGCTTGGGATGGCCAGGGGCAGCATTATCCGTCGGTAGGTATCGAAGATGCCGGCGCCGTCGATCTTGGCGGCTTCGAGCAGCGTCTCCGGAATCGTTGCAAAATAATTGCGGAAGATCAGGGTGGTGATCGGTATTCCGTAGACCACGTGCACCAGGACAAGACCCCAGGTGCCGCCGGCAAGGCCAAGGTCGGACATGAAGTCGACCAAAGGAATCAGGACCGCCTGGTACGGAATGAACATGCCGAACAAGAGCACCGGGAAAATGACGTTGGCGCCCTTGAACTTCCACTTGGCGAGAACAAATCCGTTGATCGAACCGAGGACAGACGAGATCGACGCAGCCGGCACAACGATCTTGATCGAGTTCCACAGGTTGGGGCGCAATGCCTCCCATGCTGCAGAGAAGTTGTCGAACGACAGAGCCGAGGGGAGGTTCCACATGGTGCGGAGCCCGACTTCGTCGAAACTCTTGAAACCGGTGTTCAACATGATGAACATCGGCAGCAGGTAGAACAGCGCCATCATGATCAGCGGGATGTGCACCCATGCGCGCCGCTCGCCGGGGCGGTTGGCAGTGGTCATAAGCCCTTCTCCTGGCGCAGGGTGTACCACAGGTACGGGATCACGAGAACAGCAACAGACGCAAGCAGGACCATTCCAATCGCTGCTCCCCGACCGAAGAAGAAGCCGTCGAATGTCGTCGTCCACATATAGGTGGCCGGCACATCGAGCGCCACCTGCTTGCCGGCGAGAGCGATGATCAGGTC
Organism: bacterium; assembly: GCA_024226255.1. GTDB lineage: Bacteria > Actinomycetota > Acidimicrobiia > Spongiisociales > UBA5794 > JAHEJX01. The sequence goes on from JAAELU010000272.1 coordinate 17,589, forward strand.
GAAAACCTTCAATGAAATGTGGCCGAGAATGATCAGCACGCTCAGCGTTATCGGCCGGATGAGCGGCATGATCACCTTGCGGTAGATCTGGAACTCGGTGGCGCCGTCAACCCGGGCGGCCTCACGGAGAGAATCGGGCACCGCCCGTAGTCCGGCCAAGTAGAGCGCCATCGTGTAGCCGGACATCTGCCATACGGCGGGGAGCGCCACTGCAGCTATCCCCCACGTCGGGGTGGCGTGCCAGCTGTTGACCAAAAAGTCGAGACCTAGCTTGTCAAAAAGCAGATTCAGTCCACTCAGGCGCTCACCCTGGGCCGGATTCATCAGCCAGCGCCAGACAACCCCGGTGACGATGAATGAGATCGCCATTGGGAACAGGAACAGGCTGCGATAGAACCCCTCGCCCCGAATCCCCTTGTCCAGGAGAATGGCGAGTCCGAGGCCGATCGCCAAACAGCCGAGCACAAACACAAATGTGAAGATCACCGTGTTCTGGATATCGATGTCGAACCGGGCATCGGAATGCAATGCCACGTAGTTGTCCGCCCCGACATATGTGTAGTCGGCGAGCAGTCCCTTCCAGGCACTCACCGATACGCGTGCCGTCCACGCGATGAAACCGTAGACGAAGACCATCACTGCCAGGAGCGACGGCAGCACCCACAGCACGCCCCACCAGTTCTCCATTTGCCACAACTTGCGTTTGGGCTTCGGCTGAATCTCGGTCGACGCGACCGTCATATGTGGGTGCTCCTGGACTAAGAGACGGTCCGTTCCCCTATCGAGGGGAACGGACCGTCATTCAAGCAAACGACGAGATCAGCCGCTGGCGGCCTGAGCAGCAACCAGAGCGGTCTGGAATGCAGCGACGTCGCCGTCGAGCAGGAACAGACCAATCGCCGTATCAATCTCGGACTTCCAGGAGTCGTTAGCCACTACGCCGTGGGCGAGGCTGCCAACCACAGTGTCGGAGGCCCAGTCGTCCATTGCGGAGAGCAGATACTCGCCGTAGAGGGCACGATCTGCATCGTTGCGAGCCGGGATTGAACCCTTGACGGGGTTGAACGCGTCCTGGCCCTCGTTGGAGCCGGCCACTGTCAGCCATGCGATCGCCGCATCGCGATGCGGAGCATTCTTGGCGAGAACGAAGCTGTCCGATAGGAACTGGAAGTTCCCCGCAGTGCCCGGTGTAGCGGCCCACACGTAGTCGGTCTGGGGCGCCTTCTCGAGCTCACGGAAGAAACCTTCTTGCCAGTCGCCCATGATGTTGAAGGCGGACGTGCCGTCGAGCACCAGCTGGCCTGCATCCTGCCAGGACAGCGCCGACGAGTCGGAGTTGGTGTAGCTGAGGGCTGTGGCGAAGTCTTCAAGACCCTTCGTCACTGCAGCCGAATCCCAGGCCACTGAGCCATCCCACAAGCCGGTCCAATCAGCAGGCCCCATCGAGGCCAGCATGATCGACTCGAAGAGGTGCATTGAGGTCCACTGCTCTCCCATTGCCAGAGGAGCATCCATGCCCCCGGCCTTGAGCGCCTCGAGGGCGGTGAAGAAGTCCGCCAACGATGTCGGTATGGCGATGCCGGCATCGGCGAGCACGGTCGGGTTGGCCCACAGGACATTCGAGCGGTGGATGTTGACCGGCACCGAGTAGATGTTCCCGTCCTTGGAAATGAGTGGGATCAGCGTTTCGGGCATCACGTCGAGCCAGCCCTCCTGGTCATACAGGAAGTTGAGCGGTTCGATCTGGTCGGCTGCGACGTAGGTGCCGATCAGCTCTTGGCCGGCGTGACCTTGCCAGCTGTCCGGCGGATCATTGGCCTGCAAGCGAGAAGCGAGCACCGCACGGGCGTTCGTGCCCGCACCACCGGCGACGGCCGAGTTGATGAACTCGATGTCGGCGTCCGTGGTGGCAAAGATCTTGATCATCTCTTCGAGGCCGGCTGCTTCGCCGCCGCCGGTCCACCAAGAGAACACCTCGACCTGATCGGTCATGGCGCCCGCGGTAGTAGTCGGGTCGTCTCCCGAAGCCGCAGTTGTTGTGGATCCTTCGTCGTCGCCGCAGGCCGCGGCCACGAGGGCCAGCGCCAGAAGCAACGCCGCAACGCGGAGTGTCTTTCTTGTCTTCATTTCGATTGCCCTCCTAGGGCTGGAGGCCGAATCGCCCCCTGGAACGTGATTACGTTTCTCAGCGGATTTGGTGCCAAACCAGCTTTGACGGCAGTATATTTCTCAAGAGATCAAAAGCAAAAGAAGAAAACCGTAAATGACACTCCCATCTCTACCGGCAGCTATCCGGCGACCCGAAATGCTACGCCTCATCGAGGAACGCGGCTTCATGCGCGTCTCCGATTTGAGCAGAATCTTTCGCATTTCAGAGGTCACCGTCCGATCGGATTTGGACGCCATCGCAGCCTCATCCTCAGTCGAGCGGGTCCACGGCGGAGCGATGAATCGCGACGGGCAGCCTCATGTCGAACACACTTTTGAAGAGTCCCGTTCGTCCTTCGCTGATGAGAAGGCCGCTATCGGTGCCGCCGCAGCTGCGCTGGTCATGCCGGGAGACTCACTCATTATCGATGTTGGCACCGTCACAACTGCAGTGGCCGGTGCATTGGCTGCCCGCAAGGATCTCAACGACATCTTCGTTTTCACCAACGGCCTAACTATCGCCATGGAGCTCGAGCCGGAGATACCGCGCTTCACGGTGATGGTGACGGGCGGCAGATTGCGGCCGCAACAGCATTCCTTGGTTGAACCGATGGCCGAATTGATTCTCGATCAGATCAACGCGACAACGGCCTTCATCGGATGCAACGGGATCCATCCCGAGGCTGGGCTAACCAACATCAACCTATCGGAGGCGGCCGTCAAGGCTCGGATGGTCAAGGCAGCTCACCAGGTAGTCGTCGTCGCCGAGGGTTCCAAGCTCGGACAGATCAGCGTCGCCCGATTTGCCCAGATGACGGATATCGATGTGATCATCACCGGCCCGTCGGCACCATCGGAATTGGTAGCACAGATTGCCGACCTCGGAATTGTCACCACTATCGCTGAATGAGCCTCATCGCGGCGGCCATCATGTTGCCGTAGGTAGGTCGGCCCAATAGCGGCGAGTAGCCACCGACCAGCCGAGGCCAAACACCAGACCAATCAAACCCAACCCAACAAGCAGCGTCCGGATGGGCACGGTCGCTGCGAGCGCCCCGACCGCAAGAGCTGAGACGGCAATGGCAAGGGTGTCCAGACCGAAGTCGAGCGCAAAAAGGCGTCCACGCACCTGATCGGGCGCCAGCGCTTGGAGGCCGTAGGTCGAAAAGGCGAATTGGGTGCCACCACCTGTGTGCCCGAGGCACACCGCGGCCGCGGCTAGAGAGAGACTCGGTGCGAACCCGACAATGACGTACCCAATCCCCCACAGCGCCATCGCATATCCAATGGAGCCCATGATGCGTCGCTGCGACGAGCCGACCATCCGAAAGGCGATCAAGGGGCCGATCAGATTCCCCAGCCCGCGAGCTCCGAACAGTACGCCGGTACCGCCGTCGCCGGTGTCGAAGAGCGAGAACGACATCACAGCAAAGAGCCCAACGGCACCTCCTGACGTGAGCGCGTGAACTGCCTTTGCGGTGAGCAGCGCGGCAATACGGGAGTGGCCTGCGGCATAGCGGATCACATCGTGCGTCGACGCAGATAAGCCTGCCGTTGCGGTGCGTTCCGGTTCCTGGAGGCTACGGCCAATGCGGGAAACCAGAATCGCCGACACCAAGAAGGATATGGCGTTCACGACAAACGCGGCATCCCGAGAGACAACGGTGGCGAACAATCCGCCGACCGCAGCACCGAGGGCCAACGTCGCACCCCACGCTGATGACATCAGGACGTTGGCCGTGGCCAACTTGTCCGCGTCGACGAGGTTGGGTAGCGCCCCGGTCGATGCCGGGTAGAAGAAGGCGGCACCCGCGCCCTCCAGACCGACGACGACCAATAGCAGCCAGACCGAATCGACGGCATCAACGGCTAACAAGCTCAATGCCAGAACCGCGCGCACAATGTCGCTGATGACAATGATCTTCTTTCGGTCGAATCTGTCGGCGGCCAGGCCTGTCACCGGGGCCAGCAGGAGGGCCGGCAGAGCTTGGGCTGCAATAACTGCCGCCGCGGCCAACGCAGATCCCGATGCCTCGTATACCAGGCCCACCAGCGGGACTAGTAGAAACCAATCACCTGCAAATGAAATCAGCCGCCCCACATACAGGCGGCGGAAGTCATCGTTCTCTGAGAGTAGGCCCCAGTAGAGCCGCACCGCGCGCATCGGGGAACCGTACCGGCCTCGGGGCGCCTTTCGAAGGCCACGAGCCACCTCGCCCAGCTACCTGCAGAACCGCCTATCGTGTCTCGCGCAAGCAGGTCAATAGCTCGGGAGAGGCATGCGCTCCAAAAACCTATGGGTCGGACTGATGATCGGGATCATCTGGCTCGTGATTCTGATCACCAGTTTGAACGCGCCAGAGTTGACCTTCGGCGACGAACCGGTTGCCATCAAGGTGGCCGCCATCGCCAATTGGTTCTGGGGCCTTCTGGCAACTGTCTTCGTGCTGCGCTCGACACTGTTCCGTCGTCAGGACGAAATGGGCTGGGGACAAACCGAAGCGTGGCCCTGGGTGACGCTCGCAATCGGAGCGATTTGGCTCGTCACGCTGATTGCCGGTTCTGCAGCCCCGGAGTTGGTCATCAACGACGACATCACGATTCCTGTCGCCTCCATCGTTGCCCCACCGATCGCCGTCGCCCTGACCCTTTTTGCCTGCGAGTTTCTCATCACCGGCTTCGCCTCGCGACGCCCTCTCGGTCAGAACTGAGCACTCGACACTGACTTGGCGAGATCGGTCGCAGCTAGTCGGCTCGCCTATTCGACCATCTTGCGCCGAAACGCAATCAGTGCGAACCCAACGATGATCACCGTGTAGCCGACCAGCCAAGACAGGTCGCCCGATACGTCGCTGAAGCCGGCTCCGGTAGACATCACGTCTCTGGCTGCGCTGAGGGCGTGGGCGAACGGGAACCAGTCGCCGACCGTCTTGAAAACGCCCCCGATCGACTCAACATCGACCCATGCCCCGCCGAAAATCGCCAGCAACAGGATGACCATATAGACGAACGGCACCTGGTTCTGGGTGAACAGCGAGCCAATGATCATGCCCAACGCAATGAACATGACCGCACACACCAGCAGGATGAAAGCGACCAAGACGGCGCTCCCCGAGATCTCCAGCCCAAACACCGCGGCGATGGCGAAAATGACGATCGCCTGGATAATGGCCACCGGCAGATAAGGCAGTGAATAGCCGGTTGCGAATTCGCTTGGCTTGAGAGGCGTGGTCAAGAGCCTGGAGAACAGAGAGCTCTCCCGGTCTCGTGACAGGCTCATCGCTGCGCTGAACATGAGCATCACAAAGCCAAAGACCGCCACCCCAGGAGCGAGCGAGGACGGCGAGAAGAAGTCGTCGGCGTTCTTGAGCGCCTGCAGAACCACGAGCATGAGCACCGGTAGCCCGATGGTGAGAGCCAGCGATATTGGATCCCGCCATACCTCTTTGAAGTTTCGTTTGGTCAGTTCGGCTGATCTCATTCGCGCAGCTGCTTTCCCGTTAGCTCGAGGAACACATCGTCCAAGGTCACCTGCTTCTGATAGCTCGATTCAACGACAATCCCTCTCGGCCGGAGTACGTCCTGGATGTCGTAGAGGTTGACGACGGACCCCTCGATCTCCACCCCCGTGGCCGTCGCCTTGACCTCGGGATAAGTCTGCCGCAGGGCCTCGATGGCATCGGCGGTCATGCCCGCCGCCTCGACAACGGTCACCTGCCCGTCCGAGATGCTGCCCTTCAGTTCGTCAGGCGTACCTAGTGCCACAATCTTGGCCTCATCGATGATCTCGATGCGATCGGCCAAGGCATCGGCTTCCTCGAGATAGTGAGTCGTCAGCAAGATGGTTGTTTCGCCCTTCAACTCCTCGATGTAGGACCAGATGGCCCGTCGCGACTGTGGGTCCAAGCCGAGCGTCGGCTCGTCGAGGAACAGGACCTGCGGTTCGGTGACCAGAGCCATCGCAATGCTGAGTCTGCGCTTCATCCCGCCGGAATACTTCTTGACCCGCTCATCCGCCCGATCAACCAGTCCCATCATCTCGAGGAGCTCGCCACTCCGCGCTTTGGCAGTGGCCTTGTCGATTCCATGGCTCCCAGCCATCAGGCTGAGGTTGTCCCAGGCGCTGACGTGCTCGGCGATGGCGGTCTCTTGAGGGGACAGCGCAATGACACTCTTGACGCCAAGTGGGTCAGTGCTCACATCGTGACCCATGACGCTCGCGGTGCCCGCGGTGGGGCGCAATAGACAACACAGCATCTTGATGGTTGTGGTCTTGCCGGCACCATTTGGGCCAAGCAGTGCGAACAATTCGCCGCGCTCGACTTCAAGATCGATCCCGTCGACGGCCACGAAGTCGTCGTAATGTTTCGTGAGAGCGGAGGCCGATATGGCCGTGCTGACCTCGGCGGCAGATGTCATGTCTTCCCCTCGAGCTGTTTTCCCTGTGTTACCTCGCGCCCAGTCACGTAGATAGAGGCGTGCGGCCCTACCAATGCAACACCCCAGCCTGGATCAGGGCCTCGCCCCGGAGGAGTCCATCGGCCCTACGCATTGCAGGGTGCCTTGAGCGAAGCTGGAGCCAGGCCAATTGAGGAGCAGTTTGTGAGAGTTGCCGGTTTGCTAACGGCGGTGGCACTGCTGCTGACGTCATGTGGCAGTGCCGAACTCACGATCACCGAGTATGCCGAGGAAGTCGAGACTGTCGTTCACGAGATGGCAACACGGTTCGAGTCACTCGATACATCCTGGGAGGCTCAGTCCCCGAGCCTCGCCGGTGCCACCGAGTATTGGGTAGGCCGATTGGAGATCCGTGAATGGTTCCTCGATGCCATCGGTCAAATCGACCCGCCGGATGGGCTCACCGAGATGCACGATGATTCCATGGCGGTTTTTACAAGAATCACCGAAGCCGACGAAGCACTGGCAGCCCGCGTCGCCACGATGACCGAAGTTACCGAGCATCGCGAGTGGCTGGCGACACCGGAAGGAGAGGCATCGCTGGCCGTGCTAGAAGAGGTCTACGCATTCTGCCGATCGAGTCAATCGGAATTCGATGCCACAGAAGACCGAGCCGCACTCGAAGGTGTGGCCTGGGTCCCTCCCGAGATGAAGGAGATCGTCAAGGTCGCGTTCGGATGCCCTCCCCAAGAGGATTCGGACTAGCGCCGCGCCCGGTCGACGGTCCCGGCTCGCTCAGGAGAGCGAGAACGGCGGGTACTCATCAGTTGTGAGCAAGACCGAATAGGCCTGCACCCGCAGACCCCACCGCTGCAGCCCTTCGACGAAGTCGAAGATTCCGCGCGGATACCGGCCGGTGAACAGGATGGCGAACCAGGCGCCGATCACTGCGAAGAAGCCGCCAATACCCAGCACCGCGAGGACGATGTAGTGCGGAATCGCCAGGAACCACTTCACCAGAGGCAGCCACCGGTTCAGATCAGCCTTGACGTCGGGGTATGCGAAGTCGAGGTGGACGTATTGGTCCTCGTCGGTGGATGGATACTCATCCGACATGAGCGCGAAGTACGAAGTGACCCGGGTGGTGAATCGGGTGAGCTCCAGGTTGAAGTCGTACCACCAGCGCGGATACTTCTGACGGAAGATGATCATCAAAGCCGCTGGGATCGCCAGCACACCCGTCATCGCCGCCAACACGATGAGGATCGGAATAACGAGAATCAACCGGAAGGCAGTCGAGACCCGATCGAGATCGCGGTCGGGGTAGTCGATCGAAAGGGTTGCTGGATAGGCGTCATTGCCGGCGGTCGTCATAGTCCCAACTCCTGTCTTAGCCCGCACGCCACGTTCACGTCGTAGGCGTACACACTCGACAGTAATCAATTTGATGGCAGAGGCCAATGGCAGGTCAGAATCCGGCTCTCTGCCTCCACCATGGCGTCGGCTACTCGGCGTCGCGAAGCCTCTCGAGACCATCGAGGATGAGGTCTACAGCAAAGACAAACTCAACATCATCGTCACACCCATCCCCCACCGTTTCTCCACCGTCTTCGTGCGAGATGTCCACCAGCATGGCGCTGATATTCGGATACTGGTCCTTCATCTGCTGCAACATCATCGCTTTGACTTCCGGGTTCGCCTCGAGCGCCTCTGAGTCGTCAAACATCTCTTGAGTGAAACCCAACACCCGGCTGCCGAGTGCGTGCATGGCGTGGTGGGTTAGGCCGGACGAGAAACCGCCTTCGCGGAAGATGCCGATGAACGAATCCATGTACTTGATCATCGGCGGGGTCATGTTGGTCCTGGTCTCGAGCACAGCGGCCGCCCATTTGTGCTGGACCAAGATCTGGCGAGCGGACATCATCCGACTCCGCATGGTGCTTTTCCAGTCGACGTCGTCGACGGCAAGATCAATCTCCCCAACGACGATGTCGACCATACCGTCGAGCATCTCTTCCTTGTTGGCAACGTGGTTGTAGAGCGACATCGCCTCGACCCCGAGCTCGTTGCCGACCTTGCGCATGCTGACGGCGCCGATTCCACCTTCGTCGGCTAGGGAGACCGCGGCCCGCAGCACTCGCTCCCGGCTCAAGGGAATCCGTGGCTGGGCCGGGGATTCGGCTTGTGTCGTCATCTCATCCGCCTTTCAAGATGCACCTTAACGTACAGGGTAAGTACTGAGGTGCCTCACATACGGAGACAAACCCTCTTGACAAACTTACGCTGTACTTTTAACTTACACTATACACTTACATCGTATGTTCATGAGAGGAACCTGAGGGGAAAATGGAAACACCAGACCAGACCGAAGCGCCGGAGGCCAAGAAGGTGACGCAAGCCGACGCCACGATGAGGGCCATCGTGCAGAACAAGTACGGATCGCCCGACACGTACGAGCTCGAGGAAATCGCCAGGCCGAAGGCCGACGAGGGCCAAGTCCTGATCCGGGTGCATGCCGC
>JAAELU010000273.1 GCA_024226255.1 bacterium
CGAGCCACATCTTCGAAGTTCTCCCGAAGAAAGGTCCGATAGTCCCCCTTCACGAAACAGATGTCCTGGCTGTCGGGCTTGGCGGCAGTGCGCAGGTTGAGCCGTTCGGCATGGCGGCGAACCTCGGGTTTGGTGAACTCTCCAATCGGCAACAACACCTTGGCTAGTTCGTCCTGACCGAGCATATGCAGCACATAGGACTGATCCTTGTTGTGATCGAGCCCGCGCAGCAGTTGCCACCGACCCTTGCTGTGACGGACCCGGGCGTAGTGGCCGGTTACCAGCACATCACATCCCAGCGCCTCGGTACGTTCGAGCAGCGTCCGAAATCGAACCCGGCGATTGCAGTCGATGCACGGGTTCGGCGTTAGTCCCGCGGCGTACGCAGCGCCAAACGGCTCTACTACCCGCTCCCGGAAGTCAGCTACGTGGTCGAGCACGTAGTAGGGCACATCGAGTTGGGCGGCGACCCGCCGAGCATCTTCGGCGTCGGCAACAGTGCAGCAACCCGATGTAGGCATCGAGCCGTCGGCACCCTGCCACTGTTTGAGTGTGACTCCGACGACCTCATGGCCTTGCTCCAACATGAGAGCAGCCGCGACTGAGGAGTCGACCCCACCTGACATCGCAACAAGAGCCCTCATCGCAACTCCCCGACGACAGCGGCGACGCGCTTGGCGGCGTCCTCGCCGTCGGCGACATCGTTCACCCAGCCAAACGAGAAACGAACAGACTCGGACGCGGTGGCATTGCCGGCACGCATCGCCGCCAACACATGAGACACCTCGATGGCTCCGCTCTGACAGGCCGATCCGGCTGACGCCGCCACCCCGGAC
>JAAELU010000274.1 GCA_024226255.1 bacterium
CCAGCCGGTCCACGCGCCGTCGCCGTCCTTGTACTGCACGTCGTAGGAGACGATGCCAGAGGTGGCGTCCGAACCGCTCCAGGTGACCTCAAAGTCGGCGGTTTGGCTGTTGGCAGGGGCGGATACCTGGGATTCGGGAGCGGTGGCGTCTATCGTCGTCGTGATTCCGGTGCTCCAGGCTCCCTCGTTCCCGGCGGTATCATAAGCCCGCACACGGAAGGTGTAGGTATCGCCGTCGTTGCCAGTGAAATCGGCGTCGAGGTCCGTTGGATCGTCACCCACATCAGACCACACTTGCCAATCGTTGGCGTTGCAGGGATCTACGTCGCAGTACTGTATCTCGTAGCTGGCGATGCCGGAGGATGGCGTCGGGTCATCTCCATTCCACTGGACGAGGAAGGGGACACTGGTCTGGTAGGTTGCCAGGGGAGTGAGGATAGCGGTGGGTGAGATGACGTCGTAAAAGGTGCTGACACCACCGTTCGAGGGAATCGTCTCGACGTTGCCCACGTTGTCGGTGGCGACGCTAGTGAAAGTATAGATGCCGTCTCCATCGAGTGGCTCATAGTCAAAGGTGCCGCCGCTGACGCTGGACGTGTAGCTCGTGCTCGTCCACGATGAACTATCCGGCGTCTTGACCCACAGCACGACCTCGGCCAGGCCGCTATCCTGCTCGCCGTCGCCGCTGATCTCCCCTGCCGTCCACTCGATGGGAGTGGAGCTGGTATTGGTGTATTCGGGCGCGGAGGTGACGTCGGAGTTGGGTGCTACGATGTCTCGCCAGACGCCGTTACCGGTAGCGACGACGGTTGTGCCGCCAA
>JAAELU010000275.1 GCA_024226255.1 bacterium
AGCGAGATTCCCGCGAGTCAGGCTTGCGTGGCGATGGAAGCCTACCGCTGGGATTCTACCTGGCACAATGTCCTGACGCGGGATGCTTCTTATGGCAGCGGTGGGCGGATGTGCGGCGCTGATCCGCTGTCCATCAGGGTAACGGATGTGATGACGTTCTCGCCGTTCGTTCTCAGGGGTTTGATGGCTCCCGAGATCACGGTGTTGCCCACCTCTCTGCTCTTTGGCGATCAGGACGTGGACGCTGGGGTGACGGTGTCGCAGACGGTGACCATCACCAACGATGGTACAGCCGATCTGCACATCAGTATGGTTACTCCCACCGGCGACACGGGCGAGTTCAACCTGGTCGATAGCGGCGAAGCGACCTTGACGCCGGGCAGCACACGCGCGATAGAGGTCTCCTTCGACCCATCCAGCGTGGGGGCCAGGACCGTCACCCTGACCATCCAGTCGGACGACACCGACGAATCTACGGTGGACGTGGCTCTGAACGGCACGGGGATTGACCAAGAGATTACGGTGCTGCCTTCTTCCCTGCTCTTTGGCGCTCAGGACGTGGACGCGGGGCCGACGGTGTCGCAGACGGTGACCATCACCAACGACGGTACAGCCGATCTGCACATCAGTGCGGTTAGCCCGACTGGCGACACGAGCGAGTTCAACCTGGTCGATAGCGGGATTGCCGGTAACGGCGCCATCACCTTGACGTCCGGCGGTACGCGCACGATAGAGGTCTCCTTCGACCCGTCCGGCGTGGGGGCCAAGGCCGTCACCCTGACCATCCAGTCGGACGACACTGACGAATCCACGGTGGACGTGGCTCTGAACGGCACGGGGATTGACCAAGAGATCACGGTGCTGCCTTCTTCCTTGCTCTTTGGCGCTCAGGACGTGGACGCGGGGCCGACGGTGTCGCAGACGGTGACTATTACCAACGACGGCAGCACCGACTTGCACATCAGCGCGATTAGCCCGACGGGCGACACGAGCGAGTTCAACCTGGTCGATAGCGGGATCGCCGGTAACGGCGCCATCACCTTGACGCCGGGCAGCACGCGC
>JAAELU010000276.1 GCA_024226255.1 bacterium
CCGCGCCACGTGCAACGAGAGAGGCCGAAGCAGCGCTTCAAGAACGAGATGATTCCCTCGATACCGGCACGGAACTTGCGCAGCTGACGATAGACCCATGGACAGCTTCTTGATGGCCCGCTGCAGTGCCGAGGCGCTCACGGTTTGGTTCGGTGGCAGGTGGCAGAACCTACGAAAGCTCAGACAATCATTGAGAAGAAACGCCAGCTCTCGATAGGTGAAGCCGTTCTGCTGTTTGATGACGACCGCGCGCAGGACCTGTTCGGCCGTCATCCCTCGGCGACCTTGATTCGGATTGACTCCCCGGCATAGGTCCTGATGGATCAGCTCCATGACCTGCGGATTGGCGTCGAGGATCACGCTCATTCGGCGCAGTTTTCGCGTTTCCTTGGACTCGGGGGATATGTCGGCAAACCATAGTTGAGGGTGTTTTGGGATTTGCATGGAGGCTCTCCGGTATCGTGGGGTTAGATCGTTGTCATCCTACCTCATGGGTCCGACGATATGCGTGCGGGTTCGGCAACGGCGACGGAGTCGGGTTCGGTGACGGTGACGGCAACTGCTTCGGTGGCGGCAACCGCTTCGGCTTCGGCTTGGTTTGTGCGTTGCTCGCCTCCTGTGGGTTTTGGGTTCAGCCCTGATTGGCGCACGTGCCGCGCCAACCCCACGAGATGTCGATGACAGCGTCCGTTATGTCGGCTTTTTCGGGGTCTGTCACGGCACCTGCGCCGGGACGGGGCGTGAACCCAAAACCCACAGGAGGCTACGACAACATGCACTTTAGAGCTCTCGAAATCGCTCTCTCGATGATCGGCTCGCTGCGCGGTCCGCTGACGAAAATTGCCCGGTATGACCGGGACCTGGAAAAACAGCTGAGGAAGGCGGCGGCCGCCTTGAACCTGGGCGAGGGTCGTCGGCGCGCTGGTAAGGACCGCACGCATTTGTGGAGAGTGGCCGGCGGCAGTGCCGACGAGACCCGCATCGGCCTTCTCGTCGCTGAAGCCTGGGCGTATGTCGCTCATGACGACATCGCCGAGGCGCTCGAGCTCCTCGACCGGCTCCTCGACCGGCTCCTCGACCGGCTCCTGGCCATCACCTGAACGCTCACCCACTGAGTACCGCTCCCCGCAAATCAGTGACCACTGCGCTGCCCCCTCCCGCCGATGGCTGCGTTGCTCGTCGGTCATTTGGAACCACCAAACTCCACTCCTCGACGCCTTTCCCTCGGCGCGATCGACCTACCGGAGTGGTCACCGATTTCCGGGGAACGGCACTGAGCATCGCAAGCGGCCTGAGCGGCCGCTTTTCAGCGTGCCCTACGTCCGCGGATGAGTGAGCCGCCAGAGCATGGCCTGGACCCGGTCGAGGGCTTCCAGCGTGCCCTCGAGCCCTTCCATCTCGACGTACCCGAGCGCCTCCGCCGACAGAAGCGCGGCGATGATCTCATCGGCGCTACCTGAGGCGATCCGATACAGATGCAACTTGTCACCACCGCGCCGCCGGCGCCCTTCGGCGACGTTCAAGGACACCGACGTCGCCGCCTTTCTGAGCTGCCGACAGAGATCCGCATCATGCGTCCGCACCGCAGCGATATGTTCGCGCAACCCGCGAAGAGCTTCCAAGGACACGACGAAGACGTCAAAGCGAAGAAGACTGGTTTTTGTGTTCATGCCCACCCCAGGCGCACAAAGCGTGACAACTTCACACCTCGCGGGCGCCTGAGCGAATCTCGACCAGTGCGAAAGTTGGCGCGCTTTGATGCGCGAAAAAGGGTTGAACACAAAAACCAGGCTACTTCGCGCCCGTCGTCGTGGATTCTACAGAAGCGGGTTCGGCAGCGGCAACGGGTTCGGCAGCGGCAACGGGTTCGGCAGCGGCAGCGGCGACGGCGACGGCAACGGCGACGGCAGCGGCGACGGCAGCGGATTCGGCGACGGCAACCGGTTCGGCGATCAACTCGCCGGTCTTGCCACTCGGATCGCTGTCCAGCCTGAGCTTTGGCCCATGCTTGTTATTCCATCGAAATAATTTGCCCTTTCGTACAGCCGAATAGGTGACTGGCAGTTTGCCGTAGAAGTAAGCATCGGATTTTAGTTCGTCCAGGAAGCGACCGCCGCGGCGCGTATACGCCCGGACGTGCATGCGCGCGTTGGCCTGCTTCAGTACCGGGCGCTTGTTGCCCTCCCGGCCACGGGCCTTTCTTCTTTTCTCGCTCCTGGCCTGGGCGACCGACCGTATGGAAACCGGTTGCGCACTGGCCGTATCGGGAAAGGCGATGACCACGCCCAACGCAAGCGCCAAGCGTATCCATCCCGGGGCTTCGGTCATGGCCAGCATTCTGACGAGCACGATATCACGAGGGCAGCGGCAGTATTTGCAGGCGGCAGCCCGGACGTGACAACGGGACCGACGGCGGCAACGGTAGCGGCAGCGGAGCCGGAGCCGGAACCG
>JAAELU010000277.1 GCA_024226255.1 bacterium
ACCTATTCACCTGATGACAATCTGACTCGGGGTCAGTTGGCGGTGTTGCTACATCGCTTGGAGGGTTCCCCTGTAGCTCCGCCCCCGGATCAGTTCCCCGATGTTGTCAGGGCATGGCAGACCACGCCGGTGGGGTGGATGCTGCAACAAGGCATCACCACGGGCACATCGTCCAATACGTACTCGCCGGATGACCCGGTCACCCGGGGCCAGTTGGCCGCGTTCTTCTACCGCTACAAGGGCTCGCCCCCAGTCGCCATCGACCACGAGTCGCCCGGATGCAGCGCCCATGCGACATTCGAGTCGCTTCGCGGGATCAACACCATCGGCAACTTCACCAGCTTTGTGTCCCACGGCCTGTCCAAATGGCAACAGTCGGTCCCAGGTATCGCGGATCTTCGGATCACCTCGACCGCGGACGGCACCCAGCAACCCGCCCTCTGGCTACCTCCGACTCGCAACAGCGATCAGCCATTGTTGGTGATATTGCACTCCTGGAGCGCCCCGTATACCCAGCACGCTGGGATTCCCTTCGCAATGTGGGCCCAGGAGAACGGTTGGGCCGTCATCGCCCCCGAGTTCCGTGGCAAGAACGATGACGCCGCCGCGGTCGGATCCGAATTGGCGGTCCAGGATGCGGCCGATGCGATCGACTACGGAATCGCCCAGGCCGGGGTGGACGCCGATCGGGTGTACGTCGTCGGCTATTCCGGCGGCGGGATGATGGCGCTCCTCCTTGCCGGCCGACACCCTGGCAAGGTCACCGCGGTCTCGGCCTGGGGACCGCCCCACGACCTCGTCGAGTTCTACGACTACTCGCTGAGGGAGGGCCGGGGCTACGCCAGCGACATCTCGCGGGCCTGCGGAGGTGACCCGAGGGTGGCTGGCCCCGTTCAGGACGAGTGCATGAACCGTAGTCCGGTGACCTACCTGGACTCGGCTCGCGACCAGGCGGTTCCGGTCTTCATCGCTCAGGGCATCCGCGATCCGTACGTGCCTCCGTATGTCGGCGCCGACGTGTTCAATCAGCTGGCCGATCCCGAGGATCGCTTCAGTCAGCAGGAGGTTGACCTCTTCGGTCAGGGGAGGATTCCCGACGGTCTCCCGGACTGGAGCACAACCGTGACGTATTTCGGGGACGGCGACCCCGGTCCTGTCTTCGCCCGTCAGTCGGGCTCGGCGTTGCTCGTCTACTTCCAGTCAGGCCACGACATGGTCTACAACGCGAGTGCACGGTGGTTCGCAAGCGATCCTCGCTGAGCGTGTGGGTGCTTGGTTATGAGTGATGGTGGGCGTTGGGGGGCGCAGCTCGAGAGCAGATCGAGGCCGCAGAAATGACATGACCTATGCCGGACTGCTCCAAGAGAGTTATCCCGAGCTGGCCCCGAGAGTTGAGGATCTGTTCTTGCTTGAGGGCCACCAGATCGAGCGACTTCCCGACCGCGCTCCGAGGCGAGCGCTTGCCGTTGTGTTGCACGCCCATCCGGGTTTGTTCCGCTTCTTTGTGGTTCGACACCCGCCGAGCGAGGCGTTCCTGTCGGCGCTGATGGCCGACCACGAGCCAGGGATCACGCGCGATGTCAACGAGTGCGCACTCGCGCTGTTGTGGGAGATCGGCGACTGGATCGTGTATCAGCGGCTGCCGAGGCTCTACGACGAGCGGGTCAGCTTCGAGCCGGGCCTCACCGCGATTAATGATGTGGCACCGGTCATGGGCAAGGTGGTGATCGATGCCGGGGCCGGCACCGGTCAGGTGGCGTTCGCCGCGGCTCCCGTGGCCAAGCATGTCTTCGCCGTCGAGCCGGTGTCCACCTTGCGCAGCTACATGCGAGACAAGGCGAAGCGGCATGGCGTCGACAACGTCTTCGTGATGGACGGATTCCTGCACGACCTGCCGGTTCCTCGAGGGGCGGCCGAGGTGTTGCTCACCCGCCAGGCGATCGGATGGGATCTTGACGCAGAACTGGACGAGGTGGAGCGGGTACTGGGGCCGGGCGGGATCGCGTTGCATCTGACGGGGATGCCGCACCGGGCGGGACCCGACGACTCGTTCCACTCGACCCTCGTGGCCCGCGGATACGAAGTCGGTTCGTATCGAGAAGGGGGCACCCTCAAACGGAGATACTGGCGGCAGGTTTGAGGACAGAGGAGCATCGTGTTTCCACCAAAACCGGAGCCAGATGTGACCAGCTCGTGTCTTGTTGACCAAGTCGAGTCCAGGGAGGGGAGCCCTCGGATCCATCTGGTGTGCGGCCACACGCAGCCTGATCCACTCGCTCGCGTGGCGTGGGTGAAGCGTGTGGGACCCGAAGACTGTGTCGTGCCTGCTCAGGTGGCGTTTCGGTATTCGTTGACGGGGCCGTGGCATCCGGTGACTCGAGACGATGGTGCGGTCGTGGCAGGGCTTGAGTGATCGCTCCAAGTACGCTCTGATCGTCGTCGGTGAACGCAGGCATGGCGTCGCATCGAGCGAGTACGACAATCTGGTGGCGCAACACGATGATCTCAGGATTCTTCGAACGGCCCAAACGAACGGCCAGACGTGCCATCGACGCATGAAACCGCTACACGATACGAAACATGGAGTTCCTCTGATCGGCCGCGTCTTGCTTGGTCAACGCGCACGACCGAGTTTCGGGCTCCTACAGGAGAGTTGGGATGAGCCCGATGAATACGACTGACAAAGCAAGCACCGCACCATCGTCTCCACGTGTAGCGGTGGTTACCGGAGCATCGAGTGGCATCGGCGCCGCCACGACGCACCGCCTCGTCAAAGAGGGTTATCGCGTGCACGCGGTGGCCCGTCGTGAAGACCGGTTGGCTTCACTGGCCGCCGCTACTGGATGCGACACCCACGTCCTCGACGTGACGGATTCAGACGCTCTGATGGCACTGGCTTCCACGGTCGGCCCGATCGACCTGCTCGTGAACAACGCTGGCCTTGGCCGCATGGATGCCCCCCTCGCCGAGGGCACTCTCGACGACATCACTCGCACCATTGACACAAACGTCACCGCCTTGATTGTGGCGACGATGGCGTTCTTGCCACCGATGATCGAACGTCGTTCCGGCCATGTGGTCAACATTGGTTCGATGGCTGGTCATTACCCACTGTCGTCGGCCACCTACGGTGCATCGAAGGCTGCCGTTCACCGCTTCTGTACCAACATCCGCCTCGAGCTGTGCGGCACCGGCGTTCGGGTCACCGAGATCTGCCCGGGCCGGGTCGCCACCGAGTTCTACGACGTCGCGGTCACCGATCCGACCCAACGGGAAGGCATCAAGAACAGCGGTGTCGAGGAGATCACCGCAGCCGAGCTGGCCGACACGATCTACTACGCCGTCAGCGTGCCCGCCCACGTCAACATCAACCGCATCGAGCTTCAGCCGACCGAGCAGACCTACGGCGGTATGTCGTTCGTCGCCAAAGGTCCCGAGGAGGACGACATCGCATGAGCGACTCCATCAGCAATGACCGCACTGGCAAGAACCTCAGCGGCAAGACTGCGGTCATCACTGGCGGCGCTTCGGGTATGGGCGCAGCGACAGCGCGTGAATTTGCCGCTCGGGGAGCCACCCTTGTGCTGGTCGATCTCGACCAGCAGGGTGCCGATCTGGTGGCAGGGGAGTGCCGCGCCGCGGGAGCGCCCGCGGTGTCGGTCAAGGTGGGCGATGTCAGCCAGTCATCGACCTGCGACGAGATTGTCGACAGCACTGTTGCCGAGTACGGCACCATCGACGTGCTCGTCACCGCGGCCGGAACCATCCATCGGGCCGACTCCCTCCGCACCAGCGACGATGACTGGCGACGGGTGATGGGAGTCAACGTCGACGGGATGTTCTTCTTGTGCCGCGCCGCCTTGCGCCACATGACCACCGCTGGTTCAGGAGCGATCGTGAACTTCGGATCAATCTGGGGTGGCGTCGGATCCGCCGGGTCCACGGCCTACTGCGTGTCGAAAGGCGCAGTACACCAGCTCACGCGGGCACTCGCCTTGGATCACGTTGAGCAAGGCATTCGAGTCAACGCCGTGGCCCCCGGCGAGGTCAACACCCCGATGCTGTCGTCGCAGCGCGACACCCCGCCTACCGAGGAATTCCTCCAGGCAATGGCCGACGCCACAATCCCCATGAAACGCCTCGCCCAACCCGAAGAGATTGCCAGGGTCGTGGCCTTCCTCGCCTCCGACGACGCCAGCTACATCACCGGCGAAATCGTGCATGTCGACGGCGGCTACACCGCCCGCTGACCCCTGTGGGGGACGTGATGTGGTGGCCGAGGCTGGCGAGTTCGCCGTGGACATGCCGCTTCGACAAAGAGGTGTGCGGCCGCCCCGGCTAGGGGGCCATCGGTGCCGCGTTCACCGCGTAGTCTGCGAACGCGCGGATGTCCGGCGCTCCCCATCCCGTCGTCAGATCGAATCCGATGTCGGCATTGCAGCAGCCCAGACCGTAGATGTCGTTGGAACCAACAGAGATGTCGGTGTAGCCGTCCGGCTCGGTTGCGAACCGATACAACAACGGATTGAGTGAGCCGACGGGAACCCTCCCTTGTTGGCGCATCAGCTGTTTGATTTGTGCAATTGCGCCTGCGAACAGAGGACCGGCCGCCGACGTGCCACCGGTAGCGCTCCACGTGCAGCCCTCGGATGTGCATGTCGGGATCGGTGGAAGGTCGGAAGGTGAAGCGAGGAGAGCAATGTCGGGCACCTGCCGGCCGTCGCCCTCAGCTTGGTAGCCGGGACGATCGACCAGGGTGCTCGTACCCCCGCCCGACGCGAAACGGTTCGCCTCGTACCAGGTGACCTGATCTGTTCCATCGGATCCGAGTTGGGTACCGCCGACCGCGGTCACGAAGGCTGAGGACGCTGGATACTGCACCGAAGTAGTGGGTTCATCGACCTGGCATGCTGCCGAACCGAAGTCGCCGCTGGTGGTCACGACGGTTGTGCCAACGGATGCAAGAGCGGCCAGGGAGTACTCGGCCAACTCAACTGATTGTGCGTCGAGTTGAGCTTCGCAGAACCCGATGCTGGATGAGATGACATCCGGCGGCACACCCTCCTCGTTGAGGGCCGCTGCGAACGGGCGACCTACCCAGCCGAACTCGTCGACGGTGATCGCCTCGAGGGAATCCAAGTGAGGGGCAACGGCGACAATCGTGTCGATGTCGAGATCGAGCTCGGCCTCCTGGGGCAGCCCGCTTTCGACGAAGACGTCGGTCTCCACCGGTTGAACGGGGGAATCCAGTCCGAGACATGACGTCCACAACGAGTAGGAGTGGGGGTTGAACCTGCCCAGCGAGACCACCGAGACCGTCACTCCCTGACCGTCCAAATCCATCGCCGCGAGATCCGAGACGCCATATAGGGAGTGGACTCGTCCGACAGTCATGTTGGCCTGAGTGCAAGCAGCGAGGTCCTCTCCACCCGTTTGGCTCGCAGCTTG
>JAAELU010000278.1 GCA_024226255.1 bacterium
GGTAAACATGACATACGATGAGGCCCACCTGGAGGTCTTCGAGGCCTACGAGCTTCTGAAACAGTCGACCTCGTGAGCGTCTAGCCCGCTTCGGTCACCAGTAGGCGAGACCTCTTTTTTTAGGCCTGCACCAGCGATGGGCGAGGTCCTCCGACCTCCAAGGTCCCCAAGTCTGCCCCTGTCACCGGCGAGAGCACCCAATTCGAGCCGGCTTATGCACTCGAACAGGTCGCTGCGACGCCCCGAAGTGGCCAGAGGCGGCACGGGTGCCGTGGCGCCGGTGGCGCTGGCGAACTCGAGCCGCTGACTTGCCGGCCTACGCCGTGATTGGCGGCGCGCGAATGCGATCGATCGCAGACACCAGAACCTCCTTGTGCGGGAACGCTGAGGAGAACCGTATGTAAACGCGCCGAACGCTGACGGTGACCAGCGCACCGATCTTGAACAGCTTGGTTCGGAGCGTGGATGCCTGAGCCTGGGCCAACTCTGTTCCGTGAAGGGCGAGACGGCGAGTCGCGACAACAAGGACATGAGCGGCCATTGAGAGCCAGATGCGGAGCGAATTGGTCTGGAAGGCGTGGCCGCTGGCACGGTCGCCGAACAGGTCGAGTTGTTGCTCCTTGATCCTGTTCTCCATCTCGCCGCGAGCGCAGTACAGCTCCTCGTACACGTAGCGGCGCTGAAACTCCCGTGGCGAAAGGGTGGTCACAACGAACCGGGGATTGCGGCCCTTGCCGAGATACTCCGCCTTGCCGATCACGCGGCGCTTGCGGCTCCATGTCTTGAGAGTGCGATAAGTGAAGTCGCGAAACCGCCGCGCCGCCCGCCCCGTTTGTAGATGCTCTCGGCGTGCTTGCTCCATCTGCCGGCGGATGGCTTTTTCCAGCCGTTTGTTGCGAGCGATGCCGAAGACGAAATCCACCCCTTCGCCCTCGCACCACGCCATCAGCGGCTCGCGGCAGAAGCCGCTGTCACCACGGATGATCAGATGAACGGACGGAAAAGCCTGACGGATGCGGTCGACGATCGGGGCGAGCATCTCCACCGAACCATCGGCGCCATCAATGTCCGAGGGCCGGAGCTTCACGAACAACGGATGCTGCCCACAGAACAGGTACATGGGCAGGTAGCAGTGATGGCGGTAGTAGCCATGATAGAACCGCTGCTCCTGCTGACCGTGGAGCTCGATGTCCGAGGGGTCCAGGTCGATGATCAACCGTGCCGGCGGATGCTCGAAGCTCTCGATGAACACCTCCAGGAACAGCTCACCGAGCGCGCTGACGTTGCAGACGATCTTCTCGTAACGGCTGCTGGCGTCGGCGTCGGCCTTGGTGCGCTCCAGTCGCCCCAGCGTACTGGGGCTGGCCAGTGCCTGGCCTCGGTCTTTGTTGCTGCGACGGTCTCCGCCCGATGGGTCGGCCTTGCCCACCATCGTGGCGAACAGCGGGTCGACGCTCAGCGCCTCGTGGTCGCTGAGATCCTCGTAGCCCAGCACCAACCCGTAGACGAGCTGTCTGAGCAACTGCCCGACGGTGTGCTCAACCATGTCCGGATCGCGATGGTCGTCGAAGCACCGTGCCATCCGTTCGGTCAGCTGCAGTCGCGAGTCGACCTCGCGCACCAGCAGTCCTCCGCCATCGCTGCTGACTTGCCCTGCGCTGAAGTCGGCCTCCACGCGCCGCTTGCCCAGGGCGGTCAGCTCGAGCTTTTCGTGGCCGTGGTTGCTGCTACACTGTGTCTTCACCGGATCCTGTTCTTTCTGGCGGCATGGTGCCGTCGAATTGTTTGGAATCAATTCGAGAACAACGATCCGGTGACTTTAATTCCCGGCCATACTTTTTTTCGGTGATCGATCCGGGCTAGCGTTGCGTCACGCGGAGGATGACGGGCTGGAAGATGTCGCCCGAAGCTTCGACGAGCCCTGCCGGAGATTCTTCGTCGACGTGGGCGGCGCGGGCAAGGAAACGGCGACGCGACGGGCCGTATGACCTGAGTTGATCCATGGCGGCGATGGCGCGTCGTTCGCCGAGTCGCTGCGCACGCTCCGGAGTGAGCGCGTCTGCGGGAACCGAAAATCCAACGAGCTCGACCCGCATTGTCTGTGACTCGGAAATGATCTCGGCGATCCGCGCCATCAGGCGTTCGTCATTCTGTTCCGGTCGGTGCTGACCCGGGTTGAACGA
>JAAELU010000279.1 GCA_024226255.1 bacterium
GGGCGTCGACCGCCTTGAGGACGCGTTGTACCTGGACGGCGAGGGCATTGGAGTCCTGGGGGTCCTCCAGGAACCCAATCCGCTCGTCCCAATACTCGCCCCAATAGGCACGCGCTTCTGCGTGTTCTTCACCGGCGATCCTGGCCAGGGCTTCCGACGATCCGCCTAGCGCTGCCGCAGAACTGAGATACATCACTAGATCGGCGCCCGGCGGGCCCCATCCGGCAGCCTCCCAGTCGAACAGGACCAAGCCGTCGGTTCGCATCTTCCGCAGATTCCACGGCGTGAAATCTCCGTGAATCGGCTTCCAATGTGCTGGTGTGCGCTCTGGTCGAGGCAGACCGGACAATCCGAGCTGGATCTCGTCGATGATCTGCCCGAGGGGGGGCCGCGTCGGAGCCCGATGCAGCTCTCGTGCCAGGGGAGTAATCGCCAAGTAGTTCCAACCCGACTGATGACCTGAAGCGAGGGCGTGCGCGATGGAAAACGTTTGCGGTTCAGCGGTTGCCATCAGGTCCAGCGCAGTGGCTTCGTTCTGGAGCCGTGTGGCTTCGGCTCCGCGCCGCACTTTGACAAAAGCGACCGGTCGACCCCGATCAAGGAGCATGACTGCGAGACCGGAACGGCCCACGTCCGGTGGCGTGTACAAGGCAGTGGCATCGAACGCTCCCAGACGGTGCTGCCACTCATCAACAAGGGCCTGCCAAGGCTCAGGTTCCCCGAGCGGCGATTCGATCTCTACCCGACGCGCCGGCAGGGCGCGTGGTCCAAAAAGCGAGGTGACTACCCAGGCGCCCCGTTGCACCCAGGCGCCGGTCCGCTTGGTTGGCGCATATAGCGCAAGGCCAGCAAGAGCGGATTCCCGCGATGCAACTGGAATGAGTAGGTGACCGCGGCGCGGAGGGAACCGTTTGTAGATCCCGAACATGTGTTCCGTCACTATACTCGCGCCTCGCGCGGCGCACTCCGCCGCGCGACCCACGGCCAGTCATCAGCACAGATATCGACACCTACGAAGCGGGCAACATGGGGAAAAAGAAGGAGTCCCTGAGGCGCTTTTTGGGGGCCCGGCACGTTGTGGGACTGCGCATCGACGAAGCGGTGACAGCCGCGGCGGCCGAGGCACAACGCGGCAATCGGGCAACGCTCGGTTATTTGGCAGCTCGAAACGAATCGCCCGACGCGATCGGGGCACACCATCTAAGCGCCATTCAGGCCATCGCGGCGGCCGATCTGGACAGTTCGATCTCAATCAAGGTGGACAAACTCGAGTACGACCGCGACGTGCTCTTTCCAGTGATCGAGGCGGCGATGAACGTGGGAGTTCGAGTCCACTTCGACGCACAAGCCTATGAATCTGCTGACCCGACCTTCACACTATTCGAAGAGGCGCTCGACCTCGGCGCCGATGTGTCAGCGACGTTGCCTTCACGTTGGCAGCGGTCGGTAGAGGACGCTGAGCGACTCATCGAACTCGGCGTCCCTGTGAGAGTTGTCAAAGGTCAGGCAGAGGACCCCACCAACCCCAAGATCGATCCGCGCCGTTCGTTCGTCGATCTAGTGGAGCAACTCGCGGGGCGAGTAGCGGCGGTGGGTATCGCAACGCACGACCGGCGAGTAGCTGAACCGGCATTCGACCTGCTGCAAGCCGCGGGGACACCGTGCTCGCTCGAGCAACTCGCCGCCTTGCCACGCCTCGATGCTGTCTTCACGACGCGGGGGATTCCAGTGACGGTATATGTTGCCTACGGAGAGTCGGGATTGCCGTATGCCCTCAACCAAGTGTTCAAGCGGCCTGCGATCCTCGGATGGGTAATACGCGATCTCGTGGTGCGCCGGCAACCGCAGGGCGCCATCCGGTAGCCATTCCTGATGTCATTTTGAAAGCAGACAAGACTTGAATCTCTATACGAGCGACGACTTCCTGGAGACAGTTGCGAAGGTCTATTTCCCCAGGAACCAGTGGCGGATCGAAGACTATGAGCTGACCGGAAAGGTGTTCCGGCTGCTCACCGTCGACGACGAGCCCGTCATCGACCAGCTGTTTCTCGATATGCACGAGCCGGTGGACCGGACTACGGACCGTGAATTGCCGACCGTTCGCTGGCTGCCCGAAGTCAGTCACGGGTTGGTGCCCCTCGAGGAGTTCCGGGAGACCACAGAGTGGGAGGCCTTCGACGGTGCACCAACCGTGGTCTGGAAGGGCTACGAGTCATGGGACGATTACGCGACTCTGCTCCGCAAGAGGCGTGTGCTCAAGGATGACCAGCGCCGTCGGCGTCGTCTCGAGGAACTCATTGGCCCCATCGAGTTCCAAGTCGACGATCCTGCTGACGATGTGCTACCCACCTGCTTTGAATGGAAGTCGGCCCGTGACCGCGCGACACAGCGCAACGAGATCCTCGCAGTCCAAAGGAACCGCGATTTTGTGCACGAGCTTCAGAGGGCTGGCCTTCTGCGAGCATCAACCCTGCGCGCCGGGGGAAAACTCCTGGCTATCTATCTGGGCTCCGTCTATGAGGGGCGATGGTATGGATGGGTGATTGCCTCCGACGGAGACGATGCGTTGCGGAAGTACTCGCTCGGCCGGCAGATCCTGTACCCGCTCCTCGAGGAAAGCTACAGGGCGGGCCACGACGAATTCGACTTCTCGATTGGCTTCGAGCCCTACAAACTCTTCTTTGCAACCCATGCCAGGGCGATGGCTTCGCTCGGCATTCCGCCGCTCGGCCGGCGGATTGAGACCATGATCCGAAAGCGGCTCGAGGCGTACCCCAAGCTGTA
This sequence comes from bacterium, assembly GCA_024226255.1. GTDB lineage: Bacteria > Actinomycetota > Acidimicrobiia > Spongiisociales > UBA5794 > JAHEJX01. Next base: position 2,785 of record JAAELU010000279.1, read on the forward strand.
TGAGAGGGCCAAGGAGGCGCGGATGACGGTTAGGCGGCTGTTGAGTCGGAACTCATCCGACTGATACTCGCCCTCCATGTCAATCTCCTGGTCGATGGGGCCCCAGGATTTGCATACCATTTCGCCGGATCATGCGGCGCGTGTCAAAGCCGTCGGGTGTCCGCTACTCGGCGTCGGCGGTGTACGATAGAGCGACGGGGCCCGGAAAACGGGAGGGCCAGGAACAAGCGAGCGCCGAGCATATGGGGCGAGCGCCCGCTCTGACCATGCCTTCCAGGGCGGGATCCCTGGTGGGTGCGACTAGTCGGGTTGTAGAGGCAGGGAAGAGAATATGGGCTCTCCGAAGCTCCGATCGGCCAGGTCGGTTGCCAAATCGATGCTCGCCCGCAATCCCGCTGCGAACAGCACCAGGCGCGTTGTAGTGCTGCTCTACCACTCGGTGTCGGATACTGCGCCTCACGCGTCAGCTACGCCCCAAGCATTCCGCGAACAGCTTGCCTGGCTCCAGAGAGCCTGTGAGGTCGTGCCCCTCGAGCGGATTCTCGACCGCGCCAATGGTGACCATTCTGGCCGACCGGTTGTCGCCATCACCTTTGACGATGGTTACGCGGACAACTATGAGCACGCGTGGCCGGCGTTGGTCGAATACAAGTTGCCCGCAACCTTCTTCATCAGCACGGGGCTCATCGACGGTTGGGACTTGGTCAACCAACGATTCATGCGTCTCCAGGATGCCCAAGCAACAGATGTGGTCGGATTGAGCTGGAGCCAAATCAAAGAGATGCACGCCTCGGGGATGGAGTTCGGCGCCCACACCGTCTCTCACGCCAACCTGGGACGCCTGGACGATGACGCTGCGCGGTGGGAGATAGGCGAATCAAAGGCGCGATTGGAGAGCCAGCTCGGGAAGGCGACCAACTGCTTCGCATATCCATTCGGAAAGCCGAAGCACCACTACACACCACGAACGGTCGAGCTGGTCCGAGAGGCGGGATTCGACATGGCGGCGGCGGTCAATGATCGCAGCCTGAGATCCACCGAGGACGCTTTTCGGATTCCTCGAATGTCAGTGAACCAGGATGATCTCGCCACCCTCCAAGCGAAGGTCGCCGGCCGGTTTGACCCACTTGGTCTATGGCAAGAACGCGCACCGCAATGGCTGTCTCACCTTGTGTCACCAGCCAACTCCCACAGAGATGTGGCCTCGCTCCGTCACGTCCCGAACTCCTGAGCGGGCTGCTACGAGGCACGTCCCGCCATGCGATCAACAATCGGGTGCCCTTGGCCTCTATCGCAGCCGAGAACACCGATGCGATTCTTGAGATGAGTGCTTCCGACGGAGAACGTCTTGTCAGTTCCGCAGCGGTCGAGATCAAGTAGCCGGGTATCCGAAGCGAGCGTCAGGTACGGTGATCTTCTTCGAAAGACGTTTCCGAGTTTGCACCCAGAAGTGCACGACTTGTACCTGCTGGAGGCGCACCAGGTTGCGGATCTCTCCAACCGAGCTCCAGATGCAGAGCTGGCTGCGGTGCTGCACGCGAATCCGTCGCTGCGCCGGTTCTTGGTCGCCCGATGTCCCTCGATTGGTAGCTTCCTGTCACGGCTCCTGACGGACTACGGCCCGGCCGCCGCGGATGAGCTACATGCAGCCGAAGAGTCCCTGGTCTGGGAACTAGCCGATTGGATCGCCTACCAACGTGCACCGGAGGCCTACGACGCGCAAGCAAAGGTCGACTGGGACATATCGGCCGTTACCACGGTGGTTTCGTTGCAGGACAAGATAGTGATCGATTGCGGAGCCGGCACCGGGCGGGTGGCGTTCGACGCCGCCCCGATGGCCCACCACGTCTTCGCCGTTGAACCCGTGGCGAAATTGCGCCAGTTCATGAGAGACAAGGCCACTCGGTTGGGAGTCGACAATCTGCATGTGCTGGATGGCTTTCTGCACTCCATCCCGCTCCCGGCTGACCAAGCCGATGTGCTCCTCACCTGCCAGGCGATCGGCTGGCACCTGCCAGAGGAGCTGCAGGAGATCGACCGAGTAGTGAGGCGAGGGGGAATGACGATGCACCTTTTTGGTGCCCCCGGCGCCACCGAACCTGACAACCCGCTACACCAGCCACTGCTGACACACGGCTACCAAACCGACGTTCACCAGGAAGGAGACGTCCACATCCGTAGGTACTGGAAACGTATGTGACGTGCCGCTCGGTGTGAACCGGGAGCTAAGGAGAGAAACCGACAATGCGGAAGTTGACCACGTTCTTTCTGCTGATGGGCGGAATCGGAGCCACTTATTGCTGGCTGGTGCGGCGGCAGCCCTCACCAAGTGCCGATCCCCATGATGCCCCTGGCGTCATCGATGAGGCCTTGATCGCCGCCTCACCCGACGTCGTGTTCCGAGCTGTCGTGGATGAACACAACGGGACGACGGATTGGTGGGCGCCTCACTATTCGATGGAGCTCCTCGATGGAGACTCCTACGGAATTGTTGGAACTCTGGTAGCCAACACGGTGAGGATCCACGGCAAATACCCGATCAAGTTCTACACCCGGACGGTGGAAGTCGATCCGAACAGATTGATCCGTGTCGAATACGTGAACGGCGCCTTCCGGGGCGAAGCCCTGTGGACGTTCGACGAGCGCGACGGGAAGACGCTGTTGAGCAATCGCTGGAGCGCAATCCCGGCGGGTGTGCTTCGAGCCATGGCTCCCTTCCTGCCTGTCAACAGGAGCCACTCCGAAACGATGCACGTGGGCTTTGCAAACCTTGCGAGATTCCTCGGTCAAGACGTTTCGAACAGTCTGTCGTCATCATCCTCTGATTCGTGACAACAGTCGTCGCGGGCTGTCGATGATGCGGCTCGCAACAACGATTGGCAGCAACGATGCATCGGGCCGATCACAGCGCAAGACAAACGCCTGCTGTTCCAGCGAGAGTGGCCCAAATCGAAGAGCTTCGACCAAGGCAGATCCCGGGGTTCTGCCGGCGGCCACGCGCAGCGCGGCGACGACACTTCCGGTCCTCCCGACGCCTGCCTGGCAGTGGACAAAAGTTGCCCCGGCGGCACCATTGATCGCCTCTGCGATCTCGTCGACTTGTTTGGCCGTCGGTGTTTGGCCGTCACGAATCGGTATGTGAATCACGTTGATGCCGGTCGCAGCGGCCGGTTCTCGAGCCACGAGGGCCTCAGCCTCGGCGCGCAAGTCGATCACAGAAGCAATCCCCATGTCTGCAAGGGCCGGATATCCCGCCGAAGCCGGAGCCGAACCGCGCCACAGCTTGTCGTTGACGGGGGCGAAATTCCTCACTCCCGGAAAGTTGCGGGAAGGGGTGCCAAGAATCACTCGCACTATGAAGTGGGGTACGGCAACCAGTAGGTGAAGACCACCCAGCAGCGCCGCTGCGGCGAGCAAGTGCCGCCCCGGAAGCACGGGTTGGTGTCTACCTTTGTGTTTGGCCACCGTCTCGTCGAAAGGTGACATCGGAGCCTCTGATCTCTCCTGAGATACCCACAGCCATTGTCGCGCCGATGGGATGAGGTCACGACGGCGCCCGACACAACGCCCGCCGTGCCGTTCCTCATCGAGGAGGAGGTCACCTTTCTCTTTGGCGCAGAAGTGTTGTTCGGGGTGCTCACCTGACCATCCGGAGAGGGGCCCATCCGGCTGTGGTGCTCCGCCGGGGAGTCAGCGGCTCTTCTTCACCTGTCGCTGTTGCGGCTGAGGCGAATTGCGGCGGGATTGTTCACAAGGCGGGCACAAACCCCTCATCGTCGACAGGGCCTTTCCACATTTTCCGCAGAAGTTGAACATCCGCATGATGCTTTGCCTCTCTTGCTCTCTATGTCAGAGTCGGCAGGATCGACGATCGCTGAAGCAGGGCGCTCGTTGTCAGTGTTCGTGCCATCTGAACCGGTCGAACCACGTAGCTCGATGAGCTGCCTCTACGAACTCGGGGCCGCGAGTTACCTCGAGCAGGCCGAGGAGTGGCTCTTCGCTCCACTCCTCGACGGCTCCGATGACTAACTCGCCGATGTGTTGCCATGGGGTTCTGGTGTGGTTGTCAGAAGGACGACCATTGCGCCTTGCCGCCGAGGGCTCGGGCGGCGACGTTGTAGGCAACGTGCGAACCGGCGTCGCTGTTGGTGAGCACGACGACACCCCACTGGTGCTCGGGATATATCACCATCACGCTGCGGAAGCCCGGCGTCATCCCGTTTTGCCACAATGCATCACCCTGATCGCTGTGTTGGATGCCGATACCTAGACCCCACGAGAAGTCCTCGTTGACGGCGATTTGGGGGGTACGGATTTGGCCGGCGGTGTCTGCGTCTAGCAACTCTGGCGTGGCGATTTCGGCAAGGAAGCTGGCAAGGTCGGGGGCGGTCGTCTGCAGTGAGCCGACCGCGCTTGGCGGCGGGGAGAGGAGAGTGGGTATCGGGCCCGTCATCATTGCCGAAAGCAGCAACAGCCCACCGACCGTCAGCACCATGCCCAACATGTACAGCCGAGGGCGCATCGGTGGCTCCGCCAGGCGTGCGATCATCTTGCGAAGTAGGAACGAAGCCAGCGCCAGGCCACCACAAAAGAGCAACGTGCTCAGGACGGCGAGGAGCGCAAGATTCGGCAGAATCCTTCCCAACGTGAAGTAGAGCACGACCAGCGCCAGCAACGCTGCGACGAAGGCGGTGACAACCATCGATCTTCTTCCAGGACGCCACCGACCGGTCGAGATGCGGAGCACCACGATCCCGACAAGCGTGAGAACAAGGAGGAACCCGGCAAACGGGATCAGGAGGAACAGCAACGGCAAGACATAGCCTATGTGGCCGTTTGCCATATGAGGCTCGAGATTGGCGCGGCCCTCGAAGCTGCTCGATTGCATTCCCAACGACTCGAAGACCAATGTCTGAGCAGCCTCCTCCAGCGATGAGTTCGATACCTGCTCAATCGCTTGCTGCATGTACAGAAAGCCCACGCCTGAGTAGGCGAATTGGGACCCAGGGTCAAACGCAATTGTTTTGTCGATAGGCCCCAAGTCATTGTCCTTGAGGCCTGCACTGTGTGACGCCACATGGCGCAACGTGATTTCTCTGGCATAGTCAGAATCCCCCAGCCACGGCGTCACAAGCGAGTCTGACAAGGGCTCATCGAGCGTGAGGCGCCCCTGGTCCACGAGGCGAAGAGCGGTGTAAGCCGTGACGACCTTGCTTATCGAGGCCGCCTCGAAGGCTGTGTCGGGAGTTACCGGCGTACCGGTGATGCGGTTGGCAACACCGAAACCCTCAGCCCATGCCACCTGCCCGTCCCGGACAAGCGCAATGGCCAGGCCGGGAACACGCGACGAATCCAACTGGATCGGGATGTATTCCTCGAGATCGGCGACGACGGCTTCCAGCGGCTCGGTATGGCGTAGCGGTGGCTCCTCAGGGATCTGCTGGTAGGCAAGCACGGTGTGCGCACACAGAGACATCAACACAACCACGCCTCCAGCGACCAGCCGCGGCAGGAAGAGGCTCTTGAGGCGAGTCATCGACGTGTCCCTTTCATGTGATGCGTGAACCTCTGCCTTGCGAGCGGCCGAAATGGCTCCGAGAGCACCTCCCCGGAAACCACCGGCCCTCGATGATCAACGCCGGCGGTATCGTGCCCACGATGCTCCTTCGCGACCCGGTCGATTGTGGTCTTGTCCCCTGAGCCAGTCCTTCTCACACCACCAGATTCGCCGGTTCGTCGGGTCAAGGCTATTCGACGCGACCCCAGGCCTTCACTGACAGAAACTCAATCGGCAGTTCGATTAGCCGCGTCGGGCCGTGGGGCACTTCGCCTTCAAAGAGCAGCGAGTCGCCCGGCTCGAGCGTATAGCGGGCGTTTCCGCACCCATACTCGACCGAACCCTCGAGCATGTATAGGTACTCAGTTCCCGGATGCTGATAAAGCGGGAAGGCGTCCGTAGGCTCCTCCAGGCGCACTCTGACAGGCTCGATGCGCTTGTTAGGTCCTCGACTCTCTCCGAGCAGCTCATAGATCCGTCGGTCGCCTTCGTCGGTCGGATTGATGCGCAGACCTTCGCCCGCCTTGACAAAATGGGCGTCGTGTTCCTCTTCCAATCCACGGAACAGAGCTGTGACCGGAGCGGCGAGGGCATCGGCCAACCGAGCCAGCGTGGCCAAACTTGCGGAGGCCTGACTGTTCTCCACCTTGGAAACCATTCCTTTGGAGATTCCGCTGCGTTCGGCCAACTCGGCGATCGTCAGCCCGCGCTCGAGGCGGTACTCGCGAACCCGGCGACCGATGGTCGACGCCAGGGCATGTTCGAGCCGCTCCGCCGATTCAGCATCACCGGCCTGCTGCGTGTTCAAGCCAGTCCGCCGGTTAGTGCAGCGCAAGGTATCGCGACACCTCCCAGTCGCTCACCAAAGCATGGTATTCGGCCGCCCTCATGTCGACATAGTCTCCGTTTGGCACGGCACCGGGAGCCTCCCGGAGCACATCGTCGGCCGCCAATTCGGCCACGGCCCCGGCAAGGTTTGCCGGCATGGACTTGATACCGAGAGCCGCAACCTCGCCTGTCGGCATCACAAAGAGATTCAACGTGTTGGGATCCCCGGGGTCGAGCTTCCTGTCGATTCCGTCGAGACCGGCTTGCGAGCACACCGGCGCAAGTCAAGTAGGGGTTCTTCAAGATCAGCCGCGGCGAAGAGGGCCAGGGCTCGCCCTCAACATAGATGTCGCACTGTATGAATACCAGGCCTGGCTGCCAAGGAACGGCAACGTATGAGTCGGGATCCGGGACCGCGATCATGTCCGGTTCGGCGGGGCTTCGGCCCATCGGGTCGGCGCCAAAGACGGCGAATCCGACGCCGTCGTTCATGAGCATGTCGAACGAGGAAGCCGGCACCAGCTTGGCCCAGGTTTTGCCGTCGATCCCGTCCTTTTTCGTCCGGTCCTTGAGTGCTGCGTGGTCGCTCAGGACCTGCCTTTCTCCGAAGTTCACAAAGCTGTCTTTCTGCCCTGTTCCCGGAGTGCGACGATCGGTTGCACCATACGAAACCTCGTGTAGCATGAGGAAACACCACTCTAGGCCGCCAAACAGAGGAATGTCGGGGACATGTGCGGAATCGTCGGACTGCACCTCAAACAGGACTCGTTGGTTCCCCGCCTCGGGGAGTTGCTCACCCCACTGCTCGCGGCACTCACAACGAGAGACCCCGGCTCGGCGGGTATTGCCCTCTACGACAACGCTGCCCCTATCGGCCTGCTGCCCGTCTCGCTGCGGGCGCCCGACTCGATGATCGATTGGGATGAGCCGATCGACAATAAGGGGGCGCAGCTCAACACGCCCTCCGACGTGCGCCGTGTCGCGACCGATGCCGATCTGACGATCGAGGCTGCTGCCATGGCGCGAGTCCCGCCAGCCGGGACGAATTGGATTCCCGGGTGGTCTGAGTGAGCAACAAGGGCGCCCGAGGACGGCTCCCTGCCCGCTTCTCGGCCTTCGACCTGATGCGGCGCCGACGTAGCTGGCCGCAGGCGTGGCGGGAGCGCGATCTCAAATCCACATACGACGTCGTACTCATCGGCGGTGGCCTTCATGGGCTCGCAACCGCCTACTACTTGGCGACAAACCATGGGATAACCGACGTTGCCGTGATCGAAAAGAGCTACATAGGTGGCGGAGGCTCTGGTCGCAATACGGCCATTGTGCGCTCGAACTACCTGACACCGGAGGGGGTGCGCTTCTACGACCGCTCGGTCAAACTCTACGAGGAACTGGCCGTGGACCTCAACTTCAACGTGATGTTCGAACAGCGCGGCCACATGACCCTCGCTCACAACGACTCATCGTTGCGCACCATGCGGTGGCGCGCCGAGGTCAACAAGCTGGAAGGAGTTGACTCGAGCGTCATCACGCCGTCCGAGATCAAACAGCTGGCCCCATATATCGATGTGAGCGACCATTCCCGCTACCCCATCCTCGGAGCCCTATGGCATCCGCCGGGTGGAATCATCCGCCACGACGCGGTGGTGTGGGGTTATGCCCGCGCTGCGGACGCCGCCGGTGCCCATATCCATCAGAACACCGAAGTCACGGGCATTGACGTCGAGCAGGAGAAAGTCACCGGCGTGACAACCTCGCGGGGCAAGATTTCCGCTCCGATCGTCGTCAACTGCACCGCCGGCTGGTCGTCGCTCGTTGCGGCGCTCGCAGGAGTCAAGCTGCCAATAGTCACCCGGCCATTGCAAGCGGCCGTGACCGAACCGGTGCAAAGCTTTCTCGACCCTGTCATCGTCTCAGGCAGCCTGCACGTCTACGTGAGCCAGACTGCCCGCGGCGAACTCGTCTTCGGCGCGTCGGTCGACCCCTTTGGCTCATACTCGACGAGAGGCTCGCTCGACTTCATCGAAGGTCTGGCGGGTCACGTCCTTGAACTGATGCCGTCGCTCGGCAGAATGCGTGTGCTTCGACAGTGGGCCGGACTGTGTGACATGACGCCCGACTATGCCCCAATCATCGGGCCCACGCACGTCGGCGGCTTCTACGTGGATGTCGGCTGGGGCACCTACGGGTTCAAAGCCGGGCCCGCCGCAGGCGAGTCCCTGGCCCAGATGATCGCCACAAACTCGATCCCCGAGCTGATCGCCCCCTTTGGGGTCGAGCGGTTCGCCGCAGGAACTCTCATGGGAGAGAAGGGAGCGGCGTCTGTTGGTCACTGAGCCGCGGTCGCGATCGGACTGGTCACAGGCATGCTGCTGATCGATTGCCCGTATTGTGGCCCGCGCAACGGTTCGGAATTTGCTTGGCAAGGGGTGCCGTCGCCGCGTCCCGATCCTGCATCCACAACGCCCCTCGAGTGGCGGCGTTACCTCTACGAAGAGGACAACCTCGCCGGATGGGTCGAGGAACGCTGGAAGCACCGCTCGGGTTGCCGAGCCTATCTGATCATCGAGCGGCACACGGCCACGAACGAGATACGCGCGGTCCGGTTGCTCGGAGGCACTCCGCTATGACGGCACGCTTACCCGAGCGCCCCGGTGAGGTGATCGACCGAAGCAGCTCCCTGCCATTCCGTTGGAACGGTGGCGACTACACCGGCATGGCAGGCGACACCATCGTTTCAGCCCTCGCCGCGTCGGGCGTCCGGGTGCTGTCTCGCAGCTTCAAGTATCGCCGCCCGCGCGGCGTCATGACCGCGGACTTCAACGACCCCAACTGCCTGTTCCAAGTCGGGGACGAACCAAACGTGCGCGCCGCCCATCGACTCCTCGAACCCGGGATGGACACCTCCTCACAGACTTCGTGGCCGTCGCTGCGGTTCGATGCCAAGGCTGCAACCCAGGCTCTCTCACCGTTCCTCGGCCCCGGCTTCTACTACAAGACATTCATGCGGCCTCGCTTCCTCTGGCCTGTCTACCAGCGGGTACTGCGCACGTTCGCCGCAGGGGGCAAACCATCGCCCCAGCCAGGCCATTCATCCCCCGACAAGCGATACGCCCATCCGGACGTACTCGTGGCTGGTGGCGGGCCGGCCGGCATGATGGCCGCAATTTCTGCTGCTGAGCGTGGAGCCAGAGTCATGCTCGTCGACGAGCAGCATGAGACCGGCGGCTACCTTCGCTGGAGTGACTCCGACGGCAGGCTGGCTCTCGCCGATCTGCGGACCCGGCTCGCGGCAGCGGACGTCGAGGTTCTGACGGATTCGGTGGTCTTCGGACGTTATGACCACAACTGGGTCGGAGTGATGCAACGTTCCCATCCGCAGGGCGAACGTCTCATCAAGGCACGCGCCGGGGTCCTGGTCGTCGCTCCCGGGCTGATCGAGCGACCTCTTGCCTTCGAGGGCAACGATCTACCCGGAGTTGTGTTGTCGGGAGCGGCACGGCGGTTGCTCAACCTCTACGCCGTACGTCCGGGCACCAGGGCAGTCGTTCTGTCCGCCAATGCCGAGGGCGCAGCCGCGGCCGCGGACCTGGCGGACGCCGGCGTTGAGATTGCTGCTTTCGTCGACGCCCGGGCGGGCGAGACCGTTGTGCGCGCCAAAGGGCGCACGGGAGTACGGTCGGTCGAACTGACCGGGGGCAAGACGGTCGAGGCCGACCTGCTCGTCACGGCCACGGGCTGGACCGCACCCACAGCACTGCTCAACATGGCGGGAGTGGTTCCAACGTTCGACCCGGAAAGCTCACGGTTCGTGCCGGGCGAGATGCCAGACGACGTTATGGCAACGGGCGGCATCGTCGGCGACGGCTCCGTCGCCGACCTGCTGAGCCATGCCGCCGCCGTCGGGCAAGAGGCGGCGCGGCGCTCCGGACACAAGGCGGTGCACAAAGCGGCTGCGATCCCGGCGGCGGCGGCGCTTGCCCCACCGTCGAAGGAACCCGTTGAGCTGCCGACGCTCGAGCCCGAACCGCACCCGCCCCTATTTATCGGATCAACTTCCGGCTTCATCGACTTCTCCGAGGATGTAACGACCAAAGACATCACAGCTGCGGCCGATGAGGGCTACCGCAGTCTCGAGCTTGCCAAGCGCTACACGACGGCGACGATGGGGCCGACCCAGGGCAAGCTCGAGGTCATCAACGCGGGCGTCGCCCACGCCATTGCGACGGGAAGGGCCATCGCCGGCATGGGAACCACCACCTGGCGACCCCCCTATGCACCGGTATCCCTCGGCGCACTGGCCGGCCGGATGCTCGAACCGGTCCGTCACTCTCCGCTGCAGCCGTACCACGAGCGGGTTGGAGCACAGCCGATCGTCGCGGGTCAGTGGATTCGACCAAACCACTACGGCGATCCTGCCGCCGAAGTAACGGCAGTCCGGTCGTCCGTCGGTGTGATCGATGTCTCTCCTCTCGGCAAGATCGAACTCCGCGGCCGCGACGTGCCCAAGCTGCTCGAGCTGGTCTACACGAACAAGTGGTCAAAGCTTGCGGTCGGTTCCGTGCGGTACGGGATCATGTGCGCCGAAGACGGGGTCGTGATGGATGACGGAGTTACGGCTCGGTTCGCCGAGGACCGTTACATGATGACGACGACCTCGAGCGGAGCCGCCGGCGTGTACGACTGGCTCGAGGAGTGGCTGGCGACGGCTCACCCCGATTGGGACGTCCGCCTCACGGCGATGACCGACGCCTACGCCAGCATGAATGTTGCCGGCCCCGAATCGCGCGCTCTGTTGGAGCGGCTCGTCGAGGGTATCGAACTCGATGCCGAGAGTTTCCCTCACATGCACGTGAGGACGGGAACCGTCGCAGGCGTCGCCGACTGTTTCCTGTGGCGCCTCGGTTTCACCGGTGAGTTGAGCTTCGAAGTCCATGTGCCGGCAGGGTACGGGTTGCACGTGTGGGAGGCGCTGCTGGAACAAGGCGCCGACCTCGGCGCCGTTCCGTTCGGGCTCGAGGCGCAACGGATCATGCGGCTCGAGAAAGGGCACTTCATCGTCGGCCAGGACACCGATGGCCTCACTCGGGCCCATTCGACCGGGCTCAGCACGCTCATCAACTCCGACAAGCCCGACTTCTCCGGCAAACAAGAGCTGGAATGGAGCGAAGCCGACTCAGGCACCATGCTGGTAGCGCTCCAGCCCGAGGACCCGGCCGTGGTACCGCCTGAGGCGAGCCAGGTGCTGAGTGGAAACACCCTGGTCGGCCGCATCACGTCCTCGCGGATGTCGCCGACGCTCGGCCGCTCTATTTGCCTTGCTCAACTCACTCAGGATCACGCGGCCCCGGGCACAGTAGTGACCGTCCACCTCCCCGATCGGACCCGTGTCCGGGCCAGGGTGATGGAGCACCACGCCCACTTCGACCCCGAAGGAAGTCGCCTCCGTGGCTGACCGTACCCCCATCTTCCGCAGCCCCGTTCGTCGCCAGGATGCCCGAGGGCGCGGCACCAAAACCGGCGCACCTGTCGGGTCGGTCGTCGTCGAGGACGTATCGACCGCCAGCAAAGTGCTCCACAATGAAGCACCCGCCGGAACGGAAGACACCGTCGCTGGGGTGGGCCACGCGGCACGACTGGACGAACGAATCATCTACTCGGTGGCGCCCGGAGAGTGGCTCGAGCTCAGCGCCCACTCACCCAAGCCCGACGGATCGATAAGTCCGACGGCCATCGACGTGACTCACGCTCGCGCCTTGCTACGAGTCACAGGAACCGACGCCGCGAACACGCTGGAGAAGATCTGTGCGCTCGATTTCGACAATAGATTCACGCCTTCCGGCGCTGCGGCACGAACATCGGTAGCCGCCATCGCAGCCGAGGTGATACGCCTCGATCGCGACGGGTCCCCCTCCTACCTCATCTGCTGTAGCCGCTCCTATGGCGACTACCTTCACGGTGCAATCACCGACGCTGCGACGCAATTCGCCGGCCAAAGTGTCGAGTGGGACGGCTCGCTGTAACACCTCAGTGCAAGCCGGCCACCGAGGAACACGAACGCAGCCGCCCCGAGCCGAGCACGCCGGCCAATTCACTTCCCCTCCTTCAAAGCAGTCGGCATCACGCGTGCACCGGCGCCGTGATGGGGGTATGCGAGTCCTCGATTGCCTCTGTTGTGAAGCAACATCTCGCCGAGACCCTCGTCCTTGATGACGATCTGACTGCAGCAGCAGCCGACGTATGCTGGGACGCCGTCTCCGCATGACAACGACCGATGAGTCAAACTCTGAGACAGGGGATTCAGGAGGACACAATGACAAGCAGCGAAACCAAGCCCATCCCCCTCCCAATGAGGGCGGCGCGCCGCGCTATCGCATCAATGGCGAGGCCGCACCGATGGCTCTACCAACGCTTCGGCGGACGGTTCGTGAACCGGAAGAAGGACAGCACCGTCCTGATGCTCACAACGACCGGGCGCAAGAGCGGCGAGCCGCGGTCCGTTCTCCTGATTCACGCGAAGGACGGCGCCGACTTCATCGTGGTCGGATCGAACTGGGGGATGGACAAGCCCCCGGCGTGGCTGCTGAACCTCGAAGCAAACCCTGAGGCGACGGTGACGATTGCCCCGACCGACTACACCGTGAGCGCCCAGTTCCCGGAGGGCGCCGAAGGAGAACGCTGCTGGAACCTCCTGGTTGAGGTCGTGCCGCAACTGCCCGGTGTTGCGGAGAGCGCCAGCCGCAAGCTCCCCATAGTGAAACTCGTCCGGACCTAGCCCCTGGTTCTCGGCAGGTTCCGGGCACTCTGGCAGCTTGCTAGACGAGCAGGAAACGGTCCTGAAATCAGCCGGCCGCCGTCTCGTCGGCTATCAGATGGGTCAACGGCAGCAACGGGAATTGCTTCTCGACACGGCGGGGAACGTCGGCCGACAACCAGCTGGAAATACCGCGCGGCAGCGTCGAAAGAATGATTCCACTAAATGCATCGGAGCCTTCGCGTTCGAGGGCGTCACTGATGGCGCTGACCGGATTGGCATTGCCCACCTCGCCGGTGGCTTCCATACCCGCCTCCGTCATCGCGGCGAGCATCTCGTCAAGACGCTGCTGGGCAATGGTTTGCGTAGTGCCGTCGGACCACATGAGCTCTCGGGGGTGGTACTGCGGAACCACCACGTGAAACCGGCATGTCGGGTCTTCGCTGCGAAGCTCCTGCAGCCGGTCGAATAGATGCGCACCCCCGAGGGTACGGTGGCCGATAACCAGATACCTATGCATCAATGCCTCCAATTTCGTTGAGCCGGTTGACCAATGTCACTCGCATCGGTCCTGTAGAACACGATCGCCGCCATCGCCAGGAGAGGTAGCACGGCGCTGAGAATGAGACCAAGCGCCACCCACGGAATGCCCCTTTCGGTTGTACCCGGTGGCTGGGCCTGCTCGTCAGTGACGGCCACACGTTCGACCGGACCGATGTCGAGCTCGATGAACTGGGCCACAGACTTCTGTCCGTTGCGATCGCCGGAGGCCCCGTCCCACACGGCAAAGGCAACAACCGCCGTTCGATGTGTTTCGAACGAGGCGAGGCCATCGATCCCTGGGGCCAGCGTGCGAGCGAATACCACGCGCCACCTGTCGTTGCGCCATGCGCCTGAGCCCTCTACGTCTTGGACGTCGAGGCTGGTGAGAGTTCCGAAGCCCTCGGCGAGGAGGTTCTCTATCAGCGAGGCATGGGTACGCGGCGCAAGGGGGTTGCCGAGGTGGGCGGCCGGGTTGTACAGCGGATTGCCTTCCCCGGGGTACCCATCGACGTGTGTGTTGGGATACCGATCGGTCGTCGACGGGAAGCCGCGCTCAGCGTCGGCTTGCCAGACGGCTTTCCACTGCCAGATGTTGACCGGCGCACCGGGGCTGCCCATCGTATATGGCGGAGTCTTGAGCGGGTCCGCAGAGAATTGCAGAGCTGCCGCGTCCGAGAATTCCGCTGCGCCGCTCACCGAGTCGTCGGCAGAGTGGTCGGCCCACTCTATCGAAATGTAAAGCCGCTCCTCGTCGTAGAGGCTTCGCACGGTAACGGCGTCGACGGCGCCGCCTCCGTACGGAAAAGCGATGTCTTGTGCGGACAGGGGTACCCGCAGCGAGGGCGCGTCGTTCCAGACAGTCGCCCAGGCATCGTCTGTTGGGACGGCAACTGATGTCGGCGCCGCCTCCAGGATGGGTATCTGCGACCGCACCGGTGCCACGTCGAACAGCCCAATTAGGACCGCCGCCGCCACAGCCAATAGGACGGCGGCTGGGGCCCGCAACCGCCTGTTGTCCTGCCTAGTCGACGTTGCCGGCTGCACGGTCGCCTCCTTTGCCACGGTGGGTCGGCGAGATAGTGACGGGGACGGCAGAGTCCACGACCGGGCAGGCGAACTCTCCCGGCTCGTCGGCGATCAGCACCGGCTCATCCGTGAAGCGCTGAACCTTGCCGAGCCGAAGATAACGCTCCTCCCAAGCCACGAACGCCAGCAGCAGGCGCGCCGCCGCCTCGTAGACCGTGCCCCTCCCGGAGACGGCTATCCGGCCCGCAATCTGCGGCGCCCACCTCGCCAGATGGTCGCGAACGAATGATCGCTGGGCGGATCGGCAGATCGCAACATTGTCCGGCTCGGTACTGTCGCGCGCTACCGCTTCCTTGAGCACCACCAGGTAGAGGAACTCGAGCTCCAGCGCTAGGTGATCTGGGCGGTCACCCATCGGATCCACTCCGAACGCCTTGTAGAAGCCTGCAATGTCTGCCTGTTGCTGCGTCTGCTGAAAGATGTGGCTAGCGCTGAAGGCGGTCTCGTATAGCGGGCAGTCCTCGTTGTAGCTCAATGTGAAGGACCGCTGGTAGGTGGATTCGAGGTCCCCGTTGGCCGCGTTGGACAGCGAGTCCTGCAGCTCATGTACTGCAGTCGTGGTTGCCGAGTCGATCAGGGTGCCTGCGACGTCGGCGACTTCGGCGGCGGCGCACAGGTCGGCCAACCGACCCGGCGTTGGGTACGCGAACGTGAGGCTGAGCAGCCGGTATACGGAGGCTCTGGCAAGGGCTCTTTCCTCTGCCGTTGCTCGGTTCACACCGCCGGTCCTTCCATCAGATCGTATTGAGGAACTGGTCTGGTCGCTCGAACTGTGGTTCGATTACGGTCACCCGGACGATCTCCTGGCCATCACGTCCGTATCCGATGACAGTGTCGTTGAAGATCTCCATTGTCTTGCCGTTGACGTTGATTTCGTTGACTTTCTCGCCGTCGATCACCTCAAACGAGAAGATGATCGACTGTGACACACGGAAGAGCTGCAGCACCGCCTGGGCCCGGCGAGATGGCCGCACGTATGCCTCGATGGCGCGATCCGCGCCGGGCCCGAACATCTGGCGGAGGTACGGCCTGGGCACCCACCGTGGCGGGAAGTAATAGACGTTGGGTGACGTGCCGAACTGCGGGTACAAGGGCAATGCCATCTGCTCCTCGCGGATGAGGTAGTACAGCGGGTTGTCCGGATCATGAGTCCACGATCCGTCTGCTTCCATCGACACCAGGCCCTGGAGCCTTATCTGACCGGGGCACACCGCCATACAGCGGGTCTCCATTGGTAGGCCCTCCGTGAGGGGGTCTGAGCCTTCAACGCGGGGGAAGCAGCCGATGCACTTCTCGCTGGTGCGGGAGTCCGCTCGGTACATGGGCTTTTTGTACGGGCACTGCTCGACACACTTGCGGTAGCCGCGGCATCGTTCCTGGTCGATCAGGACGATGCCGTCCTCTTCGCGCTTGTAGATCGCATTCCGGGGACAGGCCGACAAACAAGCCGGGTAGCTGCAGTGGTTGCACAGTCGCTGCAGGTAGAAGAACCAGGTCTCGTGCACCGGCAGGGTCACTCCCTTGGCGAGCGCACCTTGTGAAACCGGCGAATCCTCGTGGATGTTCGGCGAGGCCCACTCCTCATCGGTCGGTGTGTAGCCCAGGGCGTGCTGGCCGACCGACCGACCGGCATCGAAGATGGTGCTGCCCTCGTAGGATCCGTACGGCGCCTCCGGGCCGCCGGCATCCTCAGACCATGTCTGTCCGCCGGGGTTGGCCTGCTCGAGTAGGTCAAGCGTCTTGACGTCCCAATGCCGCGGGTAGCCTCCGTACGGCTTCGTCTCAACGTTGTTCCACCACATGTCTTCCTGACCTTCGGAGAAGGTCCATGTCGACTTACACGCCATCGTGCAGGTCTGGCACGCCAGGCACCTGTTGGTGTTGAACACGGCGGCGAACTGCCAGGTAGGCGCGGCCGGGTCGAAGCGGTAATTCATGTCTCGTCCGAGTTGCCAGTTGTAGACGTTCGCCATGTCAGGTCACTCCCGGATCGCTCGGCTCGGCCTGCTGCGGTGGCGTGCCGAGAACGTCGGTGATCAGCGCCGTCACGTACTCGGGGCCGTATTGCCGGAACACGGCGTGCGCCGCCGCATAGCTCGGTGTGCGGAACATGCGTTCGAGACGCTGCGGCGACCAGCCCAACAGCGCGAACTCCTCCACGAACGCTCGTCCCATGGCGCCGAGACCGTCGTAGCCGGGCGTGGGCACCGCGTACGCCGTCGGCATGTACGGATCGGTCGGCTCGGCTGCCTTGTGGGTGCCGGCCGAGACGGAAATGTCGATCGGGATCCAGTGCTCTCTCACTGCACGAAGCCCCCTTCGAGGTAGGTCCGCATGGCTTCGTTCTCGTTGCCTGGAGCCATACCGCTCTGGGCCGGTGCCCAGATACCCCGGCCGCCGATGCCACCATCTTCGGCCTTCGTCACCCGGACCAGGGTCTCCTTGGGAACGGTGTTGATGGCGTGGTTGTCGGCTTCGCCACCGAACATGAACTTCATGCCGATCTTGGATTTGTGGAACAGGGTGTCCGTCTGGTGCATGGGCATCGCCCAGTCCCTGGTCACACTCTGGTGCGAGCCGTACCGGTAGCTCGACTGATAGCCGGTGTCGGCTGACACTGCCCGACCGTCGGGACGGGTCTCGTGAGCCAGCACAGTCTTCTGGGTGGCCAGCCAGTAGCCGTGCTTGGCCATGAGCACGTTGTAGGGATAGGCCTGGTTGTATTTGGCGCGCAGCATCAGCCGGGCGACCTTGTGGAACGGGTCGCTCGTGTCGTTGGGGTCGTAGCCCGGGTAAGGGCGGTCGACCGGGTTGGCGTCGACCCAGACATAGTCGCCGTCCTCAATCCCGAGATCCCGGGCTGCGTCGGGATTGATGTGCACCTCACGGTCACCGACGTGTGGGATGCGGATGTCCTTGCGATGCGGGTCGCCGAAGTTGCTGCCCCAGATCGTCTGCCAGTCCGTGACGGCCCACCCCGAATGTGTGGTGTGGCGCGTCTTCGGAGTCAGGAAGTAGAACCGATAGCCTTCCTCGTAGAGCGGGTTGGTGCTCTGTTTCACCTCGTGCCACGACATCTTGATGTTGCGCACGGTGCGCATCTCGGGGTCCATTTCCTCCGGCGCGATCCCGTAGTCCTCAGGGCGGATCAGCGGGTTGGTGGAGACGATCACATTGGGCAGGTACGGAGTCGCCTCTGGGCCTTCGCGGTGGACGATGAAGTTCTCGCCGTACTCGATCGCCTCGGGGATGTCGACGTATGAGTTCATCCGGCCGGTGTCGGTCCAGAAGGGGAGATCGTCGTGGACCTGCTCCCAGAACGGGATCCGAGGGTAGGTGCGGAACATCATCAGCGCCGCTCCCGGTTCTCCGTATTTGCCGGCCCGGATGTCGTCGACCGTGTAGCCGCGGGTTGTCGCCGAGGCGTCGAGGAGGCGCTGCATGTAGACCTCACCCCGGTCCTCGAGGGCGAACTTCCAGTAGTCGCTGAAACGGGGATCGTCGAGAACCCGTCCCAGCCGCTCGGCCACCTTGGCCATCATCATCAGGTCGTCTTCGGAGTCGAACAACGGGTCGATGCCGTCGCGTCCCCAGATCTGCAGGAAGGGGTTGGAGCAAGATGCGGTGATCTCGGAGGTCTGGAACTCGACCCACGAGTTGGCTGGGAGTACAAAGTCGGAAAGCTCACACGACGATGTCATCTCGATGTCCTGGGTGATGATCATGTCGATCTTGGGGTTGACGTCCCGGATCATGTGATATGCGTGCTTGGCGTTGTTGATCAGATTGACGTTGCACGTCCAGATGACCTTGGTCGGAGTGGGCATATGGGACTTGCCGGTGAAGTTCTTCCGGCCGAACTTCGGAGTCTCCACGATGAGAGCCCGGTCGCCGTGGTCCCAGTAGGCCGGCTCCTCGTCCTTGGCGTAGAGGCGAACCTTGATGTCCTTGCCGTCGGCGAGATCATCGAGGTTCGGGTTGAACGGGTCTTCGGCCACCCATCCCTTGAAGCCTGGGCC
The DNA here is from genome assembly GCA_024226255.1 of bacterium. GTDB lineage: Bacteria > Actinomycetota > Acidimicrobiia > Spongiisociales > UBA5794 > JAHEJX01. Next base: position 21,572 of record JAAELU010000279.1, read on the forward strand.
CGACCAGTCGGTCGCCTGCCACAGCGCCGCCTTGTAGTTGCCTGCCCAGGTGTGGCTGCCCGCTCCCGGTACGCCGATGTTGCCGGTGAGCATCAGCGGCAGGTATGTGGCCCGGTTGTGCAGGGTTGCATGGAACCAATGGTTGATGCCCTCGCCCGTGTGGATGGACACCGGCTTGATCGTCGCGATGTCGTTCGCCAGGCGTCGGATCAGATCGATTGGCGTGCCGGTGATCTCGTGGACGGTCTGGAGGTCATAGTCCTGGAGATGGCTGCGGTACGCCTCCCACAGGGTGAGCACCTCGACTTCCTTGCCGTCGGCCAACGTGAGGAGCGACTGGTAGCGGAGCCGTGGGCGAATACCGGCACTCACCATGCGACCCCCGACCTCGTCGCGGGTGATCGCCCGCAGGCCACCTGTCCTGTCGTCGAAGACGACGAAGTCGCCGCCGATCGTCTCGTACTGATCCGGGGTGAGCTTCTGGGTGGTGAAGCTCGGTCCGCCGGCGGTCAGTCCGGGCTCATAATCTGGGAACAGATCCTTGGCCTTCAAACGTTCCAAGGTGTCGCGGCGCAGCAGCAAGGGGAAGTCGGTGAATTGCAGGACGAAGTCCTCGTCATAGAGTTGCTCATCCATCAGCAGCTTCGTGATGGCGAGAAAGATCGCCGTGTCGGACAGGCCGGGTCGGACGGGAAGCCAATAGTCCGATTTTGAGGCCGGAGCGCCGTATTCCGGGGCGATCGTCACGATCTTGCCGCCGTGTTCCATGATGTTGGAGAAAAAATGTGACTCCGGCATCTTGTTCTCGACGAGGTTCTTGCCCACCTGGATCGTGAGCTTGGAGTTGGCGAGATCGTTGAAGTCCGGCTCAGAGGTTTGCACTCCGTGAACGAACGGGTGGCCCGGGGCCTGGTCACCGTGCCATGTGTAGTTCGACCAATTGCGGCCCGCCCTCGCGTCGTCCGGACCGACATCCCTGACGTGGGTGTCGAGAAGTGCCAGCGTGTTGCTCATCCGGTACATGCCGTACTTGCCGATGACACCGAGCAAGCCCATGCCACCGCGCAGCTTCATGGTGCGGGTTCCCGCGCCACCCGTCTCAGCGATCATCTCGGGTTGGTAGCCGTCGGCCGCGAGTCGCGCCGCACCCTCATCGCCGGAATACGATTCGGCAACGTTGATCAGCCCGAGCGCGATGTAGTCATAGACCTGGTCCCACGAGACTCGGGTGAACGTGTCCGTGCCCCGGCTGTTGAACATGTAGACGTCCCGATTGGCCGGAGTGAGCTCGGGGAAGCCGTCGTCGGCCCACTGTTTCCAGCCCGCCCGGACCATCGGGAACCGAAGGCGGTACGGCCCGTAGAGCCTGCGGTGGAAGGTCTGACCCTTCGGGCACCCGCGGGGATGCCACTTGACGGACGCTTTGTTGCCGAGTTGGTCGGCGTATCGGCCCACGTCGTAGTTCTGTTCGATCCGCTGGATCACTCCATTGCGACTAAAAGCACGGAGGCGGCAGGCGTGGGTGTCGTTGGGGGAGCAGATGAACGTGAAGCTCCTGTCGTAGGCGTACTGGTCCCGGTACACCTGCTCCCAGTCACGGAATGGGTAAGCGTCGAGGGGATTGTCGACAGTCTCGACCGCCTGCAGCTGGAGCAATAGGGGGTATGAAGTGAGTCCGACGGTCGCCACGGCACTCATCTTGAGGAAATCGCGCCGTGAAATCTTTGCCATTGCCCCTCCTCAGGTATCTGTCGAGAGGTTTGGCGGCAGGGCCAGAAGTGCCACGGCGAACACGGCACCCAGGTTGTGGTGCATCATGGCGGGGGAGACGCCGACGACGGCGAGCAATGTAAGGCCTGCGACCCAATGGCGAGTGGCGACCGAGGTTGTCCATTCCGCTAGGGCCGCGGCGAGGCCCATGGCCGCGATGACGTACACAAATGGGGAGAGCGTGAGCGTCAACCCCGTCGCCCACAACGACATGATGGCGGCGTGTCCCGGCTGTGTGGCCAGCGTGGTGGCCGTTATCAGGCCGGCCAATCCGGCAACCCAGGGTGTCGCTCGACGCTGGAGACCTCGTCGGACTGCAGCGAGGCCGAACAGCCCGAACGCTCCTGCGAAGGTTGCTTCGCCAATCGCCCGTTGGACTGCCGGATCGCCTGCGCCACCCGTGAATAGTCCTGCCGAGCCGGCGGCGTTCGCGACGTGTGGCCACACGCCGGCCGTTATACCCAACGCAAGAACGGCGAGGGCTGCTGCATGGAGCTTCGGGAGGGAGGCTGCCGCAGTGACCACCGCGACGACAACGGTGATGATCGTGATCGTGTAGAGAACGACTCGCAGATGAGCGCCGGGAACGATGTCATAGGCGAGGTACAGGCCGACACCGGCCACCAGGAGGACAGCCAGCAGATGCCGGCGGCGCCACAGGACGGCGGCTACCGCCAGTACAGCCGCCGGGATGGCAACGGCTGTGGCGCGGAGAGTTGCTTCGCCGCCGGCGCGAATGACGTCGGCCGTTGACGCGCCCCCTGGGATGCCCGGCACGTGTGAAACGATCGGGCTGACCATGCGATGCAGGGCGAGTTCCATGCCGCCTACGATCGCGGCCGCGAGAGTCAATGTGTGAGCAAGAGTGCCGAGAGGTCGATGGTCGCTCGCCGGTCCGGTTGGCGAGTGGCGGTGAGCAGGGTGCCCGTGATGCGTGAGCGCTTCGGGTTGAGGGCCGACCAAGATTGCACTTCCAACCATTGAGCCTCTCCCGGGCACGACGTGTTGGACTTTTTGCCGTTTTGCCTGTATAACAACCGTGAAGCTTAACGTCAAGTATTGAAGTAAACGTTATGCAGAAACCTAAGAGTTCTCGATGCGGCTGACACTGGGGCGAAAAGGTGACTACGCCGTGAGAGCCGTTCTCGATCTTGCCCGACATTGGGGGCAAGGCCGTCGCAAGTCCAGGGAAATTGCGACGACGATGGACATCCCCGAGCGGTACGTCGGGCAGATACTGGCAAAACTGGTACGCGCCGACCTGCTGATGGCTACCGCCGGCCCCGATGGCGGATACTCACTCAGTCGAGATCCCGCAGAGGTCACGTTGCTCGAGGTGGTCGAAGCCTCGGAGGGAGCGATTGCCCTCTCGGCCTGCGTGCTCAGCGGCGGCCCATGCGACTGGACCAACGTTTGCCCCGTCCATGAAACATGGTCGTTGGCGCAGGGGGCGTTCATGGATCAACTGAGTACTACGACATATGCCGACCTTGCCGTCATTGACGCTGGCATCGAGTCTGGTGCATACAAACCTCCCGCCGCTGCGCCGTTGCATGTCAATCCGACGGCGAGAAAGGGCCAACGGTGACGCTCGGATGGACTTGTCCGCTACGACACGGAACTGACACCGGAAACGTCTTGGCGAATCACTCGATATCGTGAGCGCGGAGCGTGGTCGCATTTTCCTTGGACTGTTGCCATCTCGGTTTGGCGAGCCGTGTTGTGACGGACCGCTATTGGGTGAATAGTCGACGACGCTGGGAGTGCGGCGGTGAGCCCACGTTGGTGGGCGAGGACGCCGCACAGCGCTATGGGCTGTCACAGCAGTCGTGCTCACGGACCCTGATCGCTTTGTTGGATACCGGGTTTTGGGGGGTACGGATTTGATCGGCGATGCCTACGTCTAGAAACCTTGGTGAGACGATCCTGGTGAGGAGCTGCCGGGTCACCCTCTCTATCAAGGGATCGCTGCATTCAAGGGACTATCTTCGATACCCCGAGAGTCGCCTACTGAGCCTTCTCCACCCCCTCGACCACGATCTCGAGTTCTTCGATGACGGCGCCGATGCCCTTGCCGTCAAGGGCAAATCCCTTCCATCGGCACGGCCACGCCTCGAAGAAGTTGTAGCGAGCAATCTCGGTTTCGGCGTCGTCGCCAAACAAGATGAGTGAGCCGCTCCGCCGCTCGATCTTGCCGTCGATAACTGTCTTCATCCAAGTCCACAAGGCGTCGCTGGCCGTGTAGCCGCGCTTCAGGATGATGTTCGAGTAACTGGTCCGTCCGGGTCGTTTCCGGAGGGTCAGATCCTCGCCATCCTGATACTCGACGACCTCAGTTGTTACCTCGAGGCCACTCACTTCCTGGAACACGACCTCGAGTCCTCCTGCAATCTCCACTTTGAAATGGAAATTGCCGATGTGGTCGAAGTCCCGTCGATTGGGCATGCTGTTACCTCCTCGGTCGGTTGATCTGGTCTGTGGCCGATACGCCGCGTCGAGCAGTCTCCCCGCGCCCGACGACGTAGGGAAGGTCGCGATAGATGCGGACGTCGTGGGAGATTTCGGTGGACAAAGCCTTCCGACCTGACGTCCAAGTCAGCGTCACATGGACGAAGTTGGGTTGGCGGCGAGCGAAGTACGAGCTCACAGAGTCGACGAACACTCGGATCACTTTGCCGGGGGCGAGGAACTCGGTCTTCCTGAAGACTTGGAGGCTGCTGACCTCGGTGACACCATCCGGCGCAAGCACGGGCCGCTGGAATGTGGTCACGACCCTTGTTGCCGGTAGCGAAGATCTATTGGAGATCTCGAAGAACAACAGGCCGTCTTCGAATATGACATCGAAGATCACCTCCGGCTCGGATGTCCGTTCAACAGGCACAACATGTCCTTCCCGGCGGTTCTGCACAAACCAGGCAGCCTTACGCACAGGATCTCACCCGGGCCAGAGCTCGCCTAGAGGCAACTACCGGTATTCAGTAGATCTTCGCAGCGAAGCTGGCCACTGACCACCAGACAGCCGCGGTACGCCAGCGCACGTCGGCCGGTTGGTTTTGAGTTGCGGTCCGTCAGACAGAGATGACTGCAAAAGTGCCGGCACCAGTCGCCACGAGTGTGCCGTCGGCGTCATATACCCTTGATTCGAGGTGGACGACCTTGCGACCGAGACGAATCACAGTGGCGTGGGCTTCAAGCTGTCCGCTACGGACCGGACGCAGGAACCGCATCTGGATTTCGATCGATGCACAGAATTGGCCTTCCTCCAGGGACGTCATCGTGGCTTTACCCATTGCAGTGTCGACCATCGTGAACAGGACGCCGCCGTGCACCACCCCGTTCGGGTTGAGCAAATCCTCACTGACCTCGAGACGGGTGACGCCCTGGCCCCGCTCGACGCGCTGAATGTCCATGCCGAGAAACCGACGCAGCGGGAAGTCTTCGTAGTCATGTCGGTCCATACACACTGACGGTAGCAACACGGCTGGTAGCTCAGTGAACCCCCGAATCAGAATGAGGATCGCGAAACCGACTCTCGACGAATGACGCTTCGACTTCTACTCAGTGTCGTTTCCAATCTCCCACTGATATCGCGGCACGCGCTGCACAACGATTGTGCAGCCTCGCGGAACCGACTAGCTCCCGCTAGCCGATCTTCTTGTTCATTGGCTGGTACAGAAGCCCGGATCTACCGAAGCTGGAGGTCACCCGCACCCCGGTCGATCTCAGGTACCCCACGCTCAAGTAGAAGGGAACGGCGTACAGTGTGGAAGCGACCTTGTAGAGCTTCGAGCCGCGGGCTGCATACTCCCGCTCGAATCGGTCAACAAGGTCCCGTCCGACGCCTTGCCGGTGATGTCGGCGGCATACAAACAAACTGGACAGCACCGTTCGGCCCTTGTCGTCGATTCTGCCGCCCCGCAGGACACCAACGATCTTCTTCTCATGCTCGGCAACCCAGACCGAAGGTGCCAGGATTGCGCGACCGACAGCCACTCGATGCTGGGGTCTTGATGAGTGCGCGTGAGCGAACGGTCCCAACATGGATTGGCGCGCTTCCCGACTCAGCCCCGCCAGATTGAATTCACCGTATGTGTCGGCAATCAATACACCGACCTGGGCGCCATCATTCTGCGCGTAACGACGAATCGTGACCATAGATACCTTTCGTCAGTCCCGAGTATCCCTCGGCTGCCCGACGCACTGCCGATCCCGTCAAACTGTGAACTAGCGGGCCCCGTATTCGATGGATGTATATGGCCAGTCGGTCTCGAGCCAAGTTGAGATGGCTTGCCAGGTGACGACGTCCATCTCGGCACGGCTCGCCCGCACCCATGAACTCACAGAAGCGTCTGCTGTCCGAGACGGGTAGATGTAGACACATCCAATCACATCGTCGCCATCGAGAATCGAGTATGTGAACCCAGAACGATTCTCAAAGTCATTCGCATGTTGCACCAGGTCGGCGAGGTTGGACTCCAGAGTCATCGAGGAGGGCCAGTCACCATCCGGAAAGTCCGGGGTTTCCCGGATGTGGTCGATACTCGTCATCCATGCGTCGTGGTCTCTTTCGTTGTGTTGGGGGCCGAGGGGTTCCAAACGGAAACCGGGACCATCAAAGCTAAGGGGCACGACAAAGTCGTCGGCAACAAGACTCATCCGGCCATGGTAGGTGCCCAGCGTCACAGAACTGACAGCGGAAACGACCGCGGCTCTCACTCGATATCGGTGGGGGAGCGCCCATTGATCCCCGTCGCATCGGAGCGCTAGAGCCACCGAGGTGAAAGCCGTCGTCGACGAGCATCCCGACCCGACGTTGGTGGGGCGGTTCGCCGTCCGCGCAATGGTGTCGTGTGCTCGCCTCTCGGCCAAATCGTCGCTGGTCCCATGCGCGAGCAGAAGGGCCTGCTGGTGGCGGACATCGATCTCGACGAGGTCCGGTTGGCACGGAGAACCTTTGACGCCGTCGGCCACTACTCGCGGCCTGACATCTTCCGCCTGAATGTTGATCGATCGCCCCAAACAGCAGTGACCTTCACAACCGAGGCAACGCCATAGGGCGAAAGGTCGCGACTCGATGAGCACGCACACCACTCCGACGGTGGGACTATCCGACTATGGGTGTAACTGCCCTTGGCGCGACTAGTGAACGCGGGGGAGGACGCGGCCTTCAAAGGTGATGACGAAGGCATCAAGGGCGCCCTTCCATCGGTTCATGCAGCGTCTTCCTCCCTTGCCAGTGCGCTCCAGACTACGCACCACGAGGAGGCACGGAATCGTGTGGCAAACCATGCAGTTGACGGCGTCTGGGCGGCTCCCCGGTTTGGCTACCGGATCCCGGCGGGCCTGACCCGGATGTGTCAGGCTCCCCGCTCTGCCTGGCGAAGAGTGGTGATCCAGCCGGGCCCGTCTGGCAGCTTCTTGGCCAGCCTGCTGTCGGGCTCGACAACCCTCCAGAACGGAGTGACCTCCTCAGTCGCCCGGCCGGCGGCCAGTTCCTCAACCGCCAGTTCGGAGATGATCCTGAGTTGGATCCCGGTCACCGCCGGGCA
>JAAELU010000280.1 GCA_024226255.1 bacterium
CCGGCCCTGGACCTCAGACACCGAACGCACCACCGCCTACCACGGGTTCATCCACTTCTACAATCACCACCGACCCCACGGATCGCTGCACTGGGCAACCCCCCACCAGCACCCTCAAGGACAACCTCCCCGCGGAGCACAGCTAGTCCGCGAAGGCACAACGCTGCGAGATCAACTCTGGTTCTCCGACTACACCACTCGACGCAACACCGACCCGTCTTTCACATTGAGGAAACAGCTACGGGACATTGACGGTGCCATTGAGGAATGAAACAGTCGGTGACCACCCGTCCGGTGTCGCGTCCGTCCAAGCACACGACTGCCTTGGAGCGCGACGATGGCCATGATCTCGTCTCGGAACAACGGGACGACGCTGAGTCCATTGTCTTGTGGTGGCGATGTCGTGACGCAACTTGACCTTCACGTTGACCGGGGGAGTGGTGGAGTGGTGGAGTATCCTCATCTACGACATCACAGTTCGGAGGATCGCCATGTGGCGCGCACAGTGGATCAGGATGGAGGACGGCACTCCAGAGGAGTTCCAAAGGCTCATTGAGATGGAAACGGAGGCCAACCGCGATCTGGTCGACCGTGTGCTGGCTCACCTCGAACTGATGAAAGAGGATTGGGGTGGCTACCAGATCAGCCGCTATCAGCATTGCCTGCAGTCTGCGACTCGCGCCTACAACGATGGCGCCGATGAGGAGATGGTGGTGGCTGCCCTCCTCCACGACATCGGTGACATCCTGTCGCCGTACAACCATGGCGAGTTGGCCGCTTCGATACTCAAGCCTTACGTCTCCGAGCGGGTGTATTGGATCGTCAAGCACCACTGCATATTCCAGGGCTACTACTACAACCACCACCTCGGAGGGGATCGCAACGCTAGGGACACGTACCGAGATCACCCGTGGTACGACGATTGTGTCTATTTCTGCCACAACTACGACCAGAACGCCTTCGACCCGGGTTACGAGACCAAGCCGCTCGAGTTCTTCGAGCCGATGGTCAGAACGCTGTTCGAGCACGAGCAGCAGCACCTGGAGCTGAACATCAGCTAGTGAGCTGAGTCACGAAGCGCCGCGACCGCGCCAAACAGCCAGAACCCTCTCGAGTTGGCCGACTCGTTCGGTCAGTCACGCCCGGCCGAGCCGCCGCCGATTCCGGCTACGAGGTGGGGGTAGGGCGACTGGAGGCTCAGTCTCGGGCTCGATTGGATCATTGGGGATCTTCGCGTAGTCGCCATGCCGGCGGGCTGTCTCGAACATCGTCACAACGTTTTCGGGCTTGCATCCCGGGTGGAGCGAATTCGAAGAGCTGAGAATGTGGCCGCCACCGCGCGAGGCAATGTCGATCACCCGGATCGTCTCCGCCTCGACCTGGGAAGGTGTTCCGAAGACCAGCAGATCGAGACAGTCGACATTCCCGAAGATGGGGATCTTTCCCCAGGTATGCCACTTCACCTGAGCGAGATCCATGCACTGCGGCTGAATTGGGTGAAAGCCATCGAAGCCGATCGCGATGAGATCGTCGAGTATCGACCAGGCTTGCCCATCGGAATGTTTCGCGATCTTCAGACCGAGGGAGTGGGCCCGCTCGACGATCTCGACCTTGCGGGGGACGATGAACTCCCGCCAATGCTCCGGAGACATGAGCGGCCAATCGTTCCCGCAAATGTCGCCGTCCACCATGATGAAATCGACGTCGAGGTTGGCAGCAATGGTGATGAGCTCGAGGAGAAAGTCCGTGGCGCAGCGGAAGGCGGCGTGGGCGAACTCGGGATCGGCAACAAACGCAAGAAGCAGCTTGTCCAATCCTCCAACGAGGTTCCACGCCTCCTGGAACGGCCCATTGATGTTGAGACAGTGGGCCCGCTCGTCGCCGAGACGGTCTTGAACAAATCGCAGCCCATCAAAGTCTGAGTCTTCCAGACGACCGACCATGTCGTAGGTTTCGAAGCCTCGGACGTCGCTTACCGCCGCTTGGACCACGGCCGGCATGCCGTGCTCGGAGAGCAGGTATCCACGGCCGTACTTGTCCTCGCCGTACTCGGAGTCAATCGCTCTGAGGCCGGTGTTGTAGACATTCGACGTGGCGTCGATCTCGAGGGCCTCGACTACTCGGCAGTACAGATCGAGAGACTCCGCCGTCTCGTCTCCCTTCCGCAAGGTGCTGACGTGGCCATGCGACTCGAGTCCGAGATGCTCGGCGACCCCGAGAGTCACCGCTTCATCGAACCAATCCCAGGTGGGGACCCGGTCGGGAATGCCACGGGCCAGGGCGGTCTGGATACGTTGGCGACCGTTCACGTCAGCTCAACGCGGCGGATAATGACGATCGGCCGGCCATCCCCGACTTCCCATCAAACAATCCCCACTCCGCCATCAGTGGATGTGAAACGGATGTTGCGATGCGGAAGATCCACAAACCTGATGCTAACCGGGCACCGATACAAGAGCTCCGCCAGGACTCCGGGTTCAACCAAGACGAACCGGCGGACCGATGTGGCCTCCACCGCACCTGCGTCGGTCACGTCGAACGCGGCACCGTCAAGGCGACCACCACCACAACCCGCATCTCCTCCGACCTCATCGGCCATTTCGACCCGCCCGCGTCCGCTCGAGCCGCAAGATGCACTTCATCGCGACCTGGGTGTCGAGGACGAGTTCGTAGTAGCCGTCGAAGCCGTGTCCCTCGTGGCGGGAAGGGAGTGCGGTGGTGGCCAAATCCGCTGAGTATGCGGGATGAGCGGTCGCAAACACAGTCGGCGTGTTTGTGCCCGTGCAGCTGGGGGAGTGGCCGATCGCAGGATGATCGGCGGTGCAATGGCGCTCTAGCCGCAGTCGATTTCGACGCGTCGGTTGATGGCTCGCGACGTTTCGTCGCTCTCCGAAACGAGAGGCTCGCTCTCGCCCTTGCCAACTGCCGATATCAGTTCGTCCGACAGGCCTCTCGCAACGAGCGCGTCGACCACGGCCTGGGCTCTGCGTTCCGAGAGGTCCAGGTTGTAGTCGGTCGCCCCCTCGGTCGAGGTGTGACCCTCGATCATCACTGCGCGTCCGCTGATCTCAGAGAGGCCGTCGAAGAGGTCATCGAGAACCTGTTCGGAGTCGGGCCGAATGTCGGCCGAGTTGACGTCGAAGTTGATGTAGGCAACCGAACCACACGCCAGCGGCTCAGGAGTAACCTCGCTGCAATCGGTGGTGGTTCCATCCGGCGCGACTCTGCCGATGCGAGCCCGGAAGACGCCATTGTTGGTGGATTCCATTCCTCTAAGGCGTCCATCAGGGTTGACCACAAAGAGATATGCGCTCGCCCGCTGGTCGCGTGTATCGATACCGTTGAGGCGGACCACATTTCCGGCGACGGTTCCGGTAACCGCTGCGAATCCGACACAACCAGCCACGCGAGCCCCGTCCTGGTGCAGCTCGGTCGGTTCGCCGTGCCCGTCCGGATTGTCGGCAAACGCCAGCTCCCAGACACCGTTGAAGTCCTCGCTCAGCGGTACCGCTTCCTGGATGCCGTTGCCGATCAGCTCCGTGAAACGGACCGTTGTCCTGCCTGGATCATGCTCTGGCTCCACATGGAGTGCTCCCGACACCGTCAACCGGATCCACCGCACAGGCGTTTGGATTGCCGGAACAAATTCGGCGACATCCTCATCCTCGGGGAGTTCGGCGAAGTCCTCCGCCACAAGCACCTCGAAGTCCTCGGTGGCACCGGTATTTGAGCCGGCGATCTCGATATTGCCGACAAAGGTCGTGTTGCCGGGGGAGTTGCGGGTGTCCGGCACGGCGAAACGATCAAACGTCGTGGCTGCAGGAAGCTCAAAAACGTATACGGAGGGCTCGCTCGTGTCGACTGCGAATCCGATCTGGGTCGGCTCCCCGTCGATGGCACGCACCCCAACCGAGGCCGAAGTCCGGTCGCCCTCGAAGGAGACCAACGTCACCCCGCCGGCGATGGTCAACCAGTCCTCCCGCTCGACATCCTCCGGTGGTGGCGGCTGGGTTGTGGTCGTTGTAGTCGTCGTGGCCGTCGAGGACGTGGTTTGCGGCGGAGCGGTCGTCGTCACGGTTGTTGACGTCGCGGGGGCGGTCGAGGTGGACGTGGTCGTCGTTGGCGACGTGGCGACTGACGTGTCCGCGGCATCCCCGCCGCTGCAGCTCGCCGCGACTATCACGAGAACGATGAAGAACCTGGCCCATCTCCCAAACATCTGCGGAACCATACCTTCGAAGGAGCCTTGAATGCACACCGACCGGCAGCTGACGGCGACTGGGCGGCTCCCCGCTCTGCCTGACGAAGAGTGGTGATCCAGCCGGGCCCGTCTGGTGGCAGCTTCTTGGCCAGCCTGCTGTCGGGCTCGACAACCCTCCAGAACGGAGTGACCTCCTCAGTCGCCCGGCCGGCGGCCAGTTCCTCAACCGCCAGTTCGGAGATGATCCTGAGTTGGATCCCGGTCACCGCCGGGCA
>JAAELU010000281.1 GCA_024226255.1 bacterium
ATTGCTCATTAATACTAAGGTGTACGTTGTACACCCGCGATTCGTTGCCGCGCCACCCCCGGGTGGAAAATCCCCACCGCTCTTCGGTGGCCGCGATGGTAACAGATTAGCTCTACCAGCACGCCACACCTGGACCACTCTGCGCTCAAGGTGTGAACTGGAGCACACTTTACCGGGGGATACGGACCCCGGGTGATGCCTCCCAACCGAGCCTGGAATGGGAACCTGGCTCACGCTGCCACCTCTTCCTGAGGCAGTTCGACGCAGATACCCGCATTGGGATCGGATTTCGGTTCGAGTTGGGTATAGTCGGTGACGAACCGCTCGATCCACTCTTCGCTTTTCTCCGCCGGATCCTCCGGGGACAGGGGGAAGTCGGCAAAGCCGCCCTCCCAGTCGATGGACCGATCCGCAAACCTGTCCATCTCCGCCAGACGCTGGATCAAGCGCTTGCGGGCCTCGGCACGCTCTTCAATGAGATTGGGGGCAACCTCGCCCTTGAGCCGCGCCAGGCGCAGTTGCAGGGAGTCGCGCCCGTCCAACTCTCCACCCCTATCCTGTGTCGCCTGGATGTCCGACCGCCGGTCCTGGAGCGCCCCCACCCCACCGTCGGCATTGACAACCGGTTTCCGGGCGGTTAACGCTTCCCACGGTGTCTTCGCCGTTGGCACCGGCAGGTCAGCAGCGCCACCACCCCAGTTGAACAATCGGCCTATCAATCTTCCGATGGGACCTCGGTCTCCGCCGTTGGGGTTGGAGGGTAAGGGACGCTCGGCGATATCATAAGCCGGCTTATTGGTAACTGGGTCCGTTTCCACCACCGGGAGCCGATTTATCCAGCCATCGGTGGGATCCTCGCCCGATACAGGTACGGAGGAGAGCACCAGGTTGCCTTCATTGAGACTCACCCTCCGGAGGTCGAGCAGCGTATTGTTGTCCGTGAGCAGACGTATGTCGAGCAGCAGCAGGCTGCTCTGACCGCCGACCAGACGTTCGGTGGAACTGGTATCTACCTTGAGCAGCCCACCGCTGTCGTACTTGAGCAGGACCGAAAAGCTGTCGGTGAGGGTACCCCGGCGTACATTTTCGATAACGATGGCGTTTGGATCATAGGCCAGTTCCAGCTGCACCGACTCAAGATGTTCGGCGATATCCAGGTTGACCGGAACAGTAAGCAGCTCACCAGGCCGGGCAATCAGATTGGTGGGAATGCTGACAAAGGGATCGGGGCCACCTTCGACGATTGGCTCGATGCCGGTGGGCAACGGCGGGATCGCCGGCCAGTCGTAGGCACTGTTATCGGAGAGATACCAGTAGGTTTCCCGCAGGATCAAGGCCCCATCGATACCGGTCAGCCTACCGTCACCACTGATATCCCCCAGGATTACGGGATCGGCATTACGGTAATCGCCGAAACCCGTATTGCGTTTGACAACAACATTGAGCAGATACTGGGCATCGAGGGTGCTGTACTCGGCGTTGCCGGTGGTATCACCAAAATAACCGATCAGTTGCAGGCCGTCGTCGCCCCGGGCCTCGATTGCTCCACCGTTGACGCTGACATCGGCGATATCGAGCAGCTGTTTGGATGTGTAGGGGGCGCTGTCCGGGACGTCGGCGTCGAGGCGTACCAGCTCCAGCTCTCCCGCCGCCAGGGGCGTCGGGCTGGTGACGGTGATGGTCTGGGCGCCGGCCGGTCCGGTCAGGGTGAGCGTTGCACCCGCGGGCAGGCCGCTGCCGGGGTTGACACCGTTGACTTGGAGCAGGGCCGGATCGTAATTAAGGGTGAAGCTGACGCTGGTAACCCCGGCGCCGTCGGATAGCCGGAGCGGCAGGCCGCTGCCGGTGGCCGGCAGGTCGAGGGTCTGACCAGGTCCGCGGGCTATGTCCGGGATGCTCAGGGTGCGGCCGCTGAAGGCGGTGACGCTGAATTGTCCGCTGTAGTCGTCACCGCTACTGCCGTCGGCGTTGCCGTCGAGCAGTTCACCCGCACCATCTTTGAAGCCGTCGGCCCCGCTGCGCAGCGAAACAGTATAGGTGTCGTTCGCCAGCGGCCCGCCGGTGGCGATATAGGTAAACTGCCCGGCGCCGGCGTCGACCACCAGGGAACCGGCGATGGCACCGCTGGCTGCCCCAACGAGGGTAACATCGGCCGGACCGAAGGCATCGACGGTGGTATCGTAGAGGTTAAGCTCGCTGGAATCGATAGCGCGGTTGAACAGCACCGTGAAGCCGCTCGGCGTCGGCGTGAGACTGGTGACCTGGAGGGTCGACGGGAGCACGGGGTCGACGGTGACGTTCAACCCGCCAGCAGCATAGTTGCCGTCCTCATCAGCAGCGCCGGCGCTGATGGCGTAGTCGCCCGGAATGGCGTAGGTGTGGCTGGCCGTGGCCGGGTTGCCGGCGATGGGTTCCACCGTGCCGTCGCCCCAGTCAATGGTCCAATCGCTGATGGTATCCGTCCCCGGATCGCTTGCACTCAGGATCAGGGTGTAGGGCTGATCCGCATCCACCGTTGCCGGACCGGAGATCCCCAGGGTCGGGTCCACGTTGGTAACGTCTACGCTCAGGGCACCAGCGCCAGTGTGGGTGCCGTCCTCATCGACCAGATCGACACTGATGGCCTGGGTCATGTCGCCATCGGCATAGGTATGCTGAACCAGACCGGCGCCGGCGAAGTCTTCCACCGAACCGTCGCCCCAGTGGACACGATAGGTGGTGACGATATCCAAACCCGGATCGGTCACCGTGCCAAGCGTCAAGTCATAGACCGCCCCTTCCGCAACCGAAGCCGCCCCGCTCAGGACGATGGTTGGAGAAGTGTTGCCAATCAGGGCCGCAACGATATCCGTGGCGCTACCGCCATCGTCATCGGTGAGAGTTAGACCAATGGAGTAACTGCCGTTATCCAGGTATTGGTGGTTCTCACTGAAGGTGCCGGTACCGGCGGGATAGCCGAATGTCTCGACATTGCCGTCGCCCCAGTCGACCTGAAGGTCGAAAGTATCCTGCGTCCCTGCATCGGCAATGGCTCCGCTCAGGGTGCTGATCCCCCCCTCGTCCGCCGCTGTAGCATTGAGGCTGCTCAGGGTCGGTGCCACGTTCTGGACCTGGATCTGGAAGCTGGTGGTCGCGCTCAGGTTGGGTAGACCATCATCGGTTACCCGCACGGTAACACCAAAATCCGCCGGTCCATCGAAGGCAGTCCAGGAGAACAGGCCGGTATTCGGGTCGATACTAGCCCCGGTGGGACCGGCATCGAGACTGAAGCTCAGGGTGTCGAGATCGGGATCGCTGGCGGTGACCGTAAGGCTTAGGGCGTCACCCTCATCAACGACCTGGGTGGTGATAGCATCGATTTGAGGCGTGAGGTTGACCTCCAACACGTTGATGTCGACCTGGGCCGGGAGGCTGGTCAGTTCATTGCCAAGGCCGGCGTTGTCCGGGTCGCCGCGATCCGTGACGCTGAAGTTGAACGCATCCGGGCCGAAGTAGTCCGTGGTCGGAGTATAGCGGAAGGCGTTAAACGCCTCCTGTGCAAGGGTACCGTGATCCGGGCCCGTTTCGATAGTGAAGCTCAGGTTGCTCGGGAGCGTTTCAAGATCCGTGCCTTCCAGCACGATCAGGTGGTCGCCGTTCTCGGCCACGTCGATGCTCCGGACCAGGGCCGTGGGCAGATCATTGACCGGATTGACCGTGATGTCGATGGTACCGCTGTCGACCCCCAGCTTGCCGTCGTCGACCTGGAATTCGAAGCTGTCGCTGCCGTTGTAGTCCGGATCCGGGATGTAGGTCACCTCGTAGGTACCCGGAGTGGAGCCGGGGCCGAAGCCGCTCAGCGAGCCGTGCCGAGGCGCCGTCGAGATGCCGAAATCCAGTACATCACCATCGGCATCTGCTGCATCCAGGACCACCAGGACCGAGCCATCCTCGTCCACGGTCTCCGGATTATCCACCGCCACCGGCGCCTGGTTGGATGAGCGATCGACGTCGAAATAGTGGATGTAGTCACCGCCCGGGTTGTTGTCCCCATCGCCATCGAGAGGATTGCCGGCGGTGTCGTAGATGGCCTTGGTGCCGGACAGGGTCAATCGGTAGGCACC
>JAAELU010000282.1 GCA_024226255.1 bacterium
CACCCATCTCCATGTCGACCATGTGGGCTGGAATACCCGATTGCTCGATGGCCGGTGGGTGCCGACCTTTCCCAACGCCAAGTACTTGTTCCATAAGACTGAATACGACCACTGGATCGAGCACGGCGACACCGTAACCGCCGGACCTGGTTCAAGCGATGGCTGTTTCGAGGACAGCGTGTTGCCGGTGATGGAAGCTGGCCAAGGCGTGCTGATCGACGGCGATTTCGGGCTCGACGATAGAATCTGGCTTGATCCGACGCCAGGCCATTCACCCGGTCATGTCTGTATCCATCTCAAATCTAGCGACCGCCACGCGATTTTTTCCGGCGATCTGTTGCATCATCCGATCCAGTGCACCTATCCGGAATGGAACAGCCGCTATTGCTGGAACCTCGAAATGTCCGCCGCGGCCCGTGCCCGCTTCGTGGAGACCTATGCGGAACGCGACGTGCTGCTGCTACCAGCACATTTCGCGGCGCCGACGGCGGGACGCATCGTTGGCAATGACTCCGACGGTGGGCGGTGCAGGTTCGCAGCGCTGGAGGAGTAGGGTTCGAACTATCCAATCTCGGCGTCGATCAGGATGGCGCACAGTAGCGCGGGTTCCGAACCCTTATTGATCCAGGCATGATTGGTTCCTCGTTGGACGACGACATCGAACGGGTTGAGGTCGCGCTCGTCATCGTCGAGCAGCAAAGTCACGTTGCCGGACAAGAGGATGATGTAGTCGATCGTCTTGGTTGTGTGCATCGCGGGATGACGCGATGTATCCGGTCGCTCGTGGGCGGCGCCCATCGCCTCGAATCGGGCGGCGACGAGCTTCTCCAGCTCCTCG
>JAAELU010000283.1 GCA_024226255.1 bacterium
CTGACGTGGACCGCTATGGCCTACCGCCTGCCCACATGGCTGGCAATAGTGATCAATCTCATGGCGGCGTCGATCGCTATCGCTCGTGTGGCGGCTCCGGAAACGACGTTCGCCCTGCTGCCGACAGGCGAGACCCTCAGCGTGCTCAACACTCAGCTCAAACAGGCCCTCGACATCGTCCGCAACGGGATCGAGCCGGTCATTCCGGTAGCCGGCCTAGTCGTGATTCTGCTCGCACTCTTCTGGGTCATCGGATTCCTGTTTGCATGGGGACTCTCAACCGGCCATCCCTATGTCGCTTTGCTTCCGGCGCTGGTGGTTGCGTTGCAGTTCGCCACCATGGATCGGCAACGCACTTCGGTGCTCCGAGCCGCGATGTTCGTGGCCATCGTCGCTGCCGCCCTCCTCGCCGTGACCCTCGATCAACGTCAGCAGACGTCGGGACGAATGGTCGCCATTGGGGAATACCGTCGAACCAGCTCGCGGCTATCACGTTCGTCGAGCGGACTGCTCGCGGGCGTCGTCCTCGCATCGGCTTTTGCAGTCACGGTCCTCAACGGGGTTGTGCCCGCTGATGGTGTCATCAACTGGCGCAGCCCGACCGGGCTGACGGGCGACTTCCACGGCTCGATCGCATACAACCCATTTGTCTCGATCAAACAGAGCCTGATCAACAACTCGAATGCGCCGGTCTTCGCAGTTCATGTCCAGGGGGACGTGCCAGCCGATCAGATCTACTTCAGCCTGCTCACGATGGAGAACTACAGCGGCGGCCAGTTCTCCGCGAACCGACCCGAGGTTGTGCCGCTCGACGAGGAGCAGTGGCAATTGGAGGGCCATGCCTTTGCCGGACCGGTCGACACGATTGTGGCCGAAGTCGAGATTCAGCTCCTGTCCATGGATTGGCTCCCCAGCGCCAGCGTCCCAATCGAGTTCGCCTCAGCTGACAACATCAAGAGCGCGGTACGGGTGCGCACCGACGATGGAGCGCTCCGCTTCGAAGGCGGCCTGACGTTCGAGGGCATGCGCTACCAAGTCGCTGCCGAGATCCCCAACCCTGACGTCAACGTGTTGGCGGCCGGCTCGGACGGGCAACTGTCCCCCGCGTTCCAACTTGCCGCTGCGGCCAATGAGCCGGTTCCGACGCCGGTCGTCGGCGCAATCCGTGAGGAGCCGCCGAATGTCGAGTCCTTCATCGACCTACCCGACGATCTGGACACCGGAATTGCCGCTGAGGCTCGCTCCCTGGTGCGAAATCTGACAACACCCTTTGAGAAGGGCATTGCTCTCGAGAGCTGGTTCCGGTCACCGGCGTTCCGTTACTCCACAGACATAACCCCCGGCCACGGCGCCACCGATCTCGCCGACTGGCTGCTCGACTCGGACAGCGTCAACTACCGCACCGGATACTGCGAAAACTTTGCGACCTCGATGGCCGTAATGGCACGGACGCTGGACATTCCGAGCCGTGTGGTGCTCGGATTCACTCCAGGCACGCCGCAACGTGACGGCACGATCATCGTGCGAGACCGCAACGCCCACGCCTGGGTCGAGCTATGGATGCCATCGCAAGGTTGGGTGCGCTTCGACCCGACGCCACGCGGCGACGGCGTCAATCCAACGACGTTTGAAGAGATCGAAACCTCGCTCGGCTTCCCGCTGACCAACTATCTCGACGTTCCGGACCCAGAACCGATCGACGTCAACGTCGTGGTTCCCGACCGAGATCTGTCACCTTTCGAGGACCCGATTGCGATCGCTCCCGTCGGCGGTGGCGGCGACTCTGCCGGCTCCGGTTTCAGTCTTCCGGGATGGGTCACCAGCGTGCTCCCATGGCTGACAGCGGCTGTAGTCATCCTGGGCGGAATTCCGATCATGAAGTGGTGGCGACGTCGCCGCCGGATGCGTCGCCTCCGCACAGGCGATATCAGCGCCGCTTGGGAAGCCGTCGTGGCTCGACTTGATGATCTCGGGACCCCGCCCAACCCCACTGACACCCCGGCCGAAGTGGCCGTCAAGGTCGACCCGGCGATGACTCCGCTGGCAACTGTGTACGCCCGTTCGTTGTACGGCGGCGTGGCCACCCTGCCCGATCAACTCATCGACACCGCCAAGGCGTCGCTCACCAACACCGAACAACGCCTGGCCACCCGTCACTCACGCATGGAACGACTCATCGCCAGCTACAGGCTGCGCACCCTCGTCCCCCGCCGCTTCAGGAACCGCCGCCGCCGTAACGACATGTGAATCCGAGGACGCGTCTGGAGAGAAGCGGAGTCGCATCTCCTCCCCCGTAAGACGCCGCTTTGGGCGGCTGACGCTTGGGGGAGCTGGGCTGCCCTGCGGGCAGCTTGGGAGGGGGAAGCGAAGTCGCGATAGCGCCGCAATACAGGTCGGCGGGCAGATAGCCGTCGCGAGTTCTCTGCTCTCGTGCACTTCGCGACAGACGCAACGTTCGCTTTGGGGACTACCTTCGCAGCCCCCCTCGCCTCGCAAGCTCGGCACTCCCCCCAATCGTTGCCCGCCGAAGACGGCGTGCAACGGGGGGAGAGACACCGTCTACGCCGCCGCTCTCCGCTTCCTACGACCGGCTCCGACAATCGGGCGGCGACGCACCCGCAATCGCACAGTCACCACCGGAGACAAGTGCGTCGCACAGTCACCGCCGAGCAGGCTCACCACACGCCTCTCCTCCCCCGTCAGACGCCGCTTTGGGCGGCTGACGCATGGGGGAGCTGGGCTGCCCTGCGGGCAGCTTGGGAGGGGGAAGCGAAGTCGCGGCAACACCTCAACACGCCGCGGCGCACAGATCACCGCCGTGACGTCGCGGGGCCGGGGAGTTCGAGAGGAGTTAGCCGGCTTCGGATTCGGAGATGACGTCGTCTTGGACCCGACGCAGCATGTCGAGGAACTGCTCGCGGTCGAGCTCGAATCGAGTGATGTCGTCCTCGACACTTTGGGCGATTTCGTTGATGGCCACGAAGAACGCCAGCTGACCTTCGCGCAGGGCGTCGAGGAGCTGGTCCTCGTCCCGGGCCACACGGAAGATCGTCTGACCGTCGGTGACCAGCTTCACCTCGGCGAGATGCCCATCGAGTTCGGCGGTGCGCCGCAGGTAGTCCCATGCACGGCGAACGCGCTGTACGGACATCCCGTTGTCGAGGAGGCTCTTGACGACGCGCAGCGCCACCAAGTCTCGAAATGAATAGAGCCGTCGGCGGCCGGGGCGGCCACCCGTTCTCTGTAACGATGGCTCCACCAGGGCCACCTTGTCCCAATAGCGCAGTTGATGCGCCGTGCAGTTCGTCAGCGCTGACGCTTGCTGAGCTGTAAACCCTTCCAACAATCCCTCTCCCGTAAAAGGTCGGCCCGGAGGTTGCGGTAGGCCTCTTGAAGGTTCGTTGGCGTTTGCTTTGCCTTGTGAACGAACGCTGGCTTCGAGACGCTTTACCCGGCCGGGAGCGTCACTCTAGCCGTCGCGCTGCCACCTCTGTCGGAGACGCGAAATCCAGCTATCCACGGGTCCAGTCGCGGCGCCCGTAGCGTTGCGCCGACGCAGATCGACGGCTATCCAGCCGGCCGAAATCACCATGATCACGAAGCCGGCGCCGGCGATGAACACTTGAGTCGTGAAGAAGGCCAGCATGATGATGACGCCGATGATGAAGCCGCCGACTGCCAATGGTGTCCACCTCTGGCTGATCGACTCAAGCGTTGTCCGCGCCACCGTCTGCGCCAACTTGGGGTCGTCGGCGTAGAACTGCTTCTCGATCTCTTCGAGAATCTTCTGTTCACGGTCGTTGAGCGGCACTCCGGCCTCCGTAACGGTCTTCAGCTGCAACCATTATACCGACGATGTGATTTCACACTCCCATGTGTTCGTCGGGTGGCTCTGCCAGTCGCGCTGGGATGACGGCATCCTCGCCAAAGCGCTCACGGACTTCCGAGGCGGCCTCGGCCAGTGCTGTCCGGTCTGATCCATCCAATGCCATTTGGGTCGGTTCACCTTCGGTCAGCCCAGACACGCCGACGCCGAGCAATCGGACCCCCTGGCCGGCAAGCACCACCTTGCCGAGCAACTCGTTGACGAGGGGCCATAGCTGTGAGGTATCGGACACGGCAGAGTCTCTGGTTGCCGAGCGAGTGATCGTGGTGAAGTCACCAAACCGCAACTTGAGCGTGACCGTTCTTCCTGCGAGATGAGCCTTGAGGAGGCGTCCAGATAGCCGATGACACAGCTCGAGAAGGGCTCGCTCGACAGCGTCGGATCCGCGCAGGTCTTGGGCATAGGTGGACTCCACCGAAACTGACTTGGTTTCTCGTCCGATCTCGACGGTCCGCGGATCGCGACCATTGGCAAGAGCGGTCAGGTGAGCCGCCGACGCAACCCCGAGACGACGCCGCAGCAGGTCCTCGGGGGCATCCGCCAGTTGGCCGACCGTCTCGATCCCCAGACCAGCCAACGACGCC
>JAAELU010000284.1 GCA_024226255.1 bacterium
AGTCAGCGGTCAGCAGTCAGGAGTCAGCGGTCAGGAGCTCATCAGCCGCCAACTCTTGGCTGATACCTGCCCCCCGACACCTGACACCTGATACCTGACCCCTGACCCCTGACCCCTGATAACTGCCCGGACGAGGTTTCGCCACACCCGGCATCATCGATCCAGGGCGGCGCGAGCAACGCGGGTCACTTCCCCAGCAGGCTCGGTTTGCCGAAGTAGTAGCCCTGGGCCGTCTCGAAGCCAAGCTCGACACACACGTCCCGCTCCTCCTTGCACTCGATGCCTTCGGCCAACGACAGCACGGCCATCTCGCGCACCATGCGCACCAATGTACCGAGCATCTGGCGGCGCTCCGGCGACGCCTCGTGGATCGAGCGGATCAGCGACATGTCGAACTTGATGTAGTCCGGCTGCACCTCGGATAGTTCCGCCAGCCGTGCCTGACCGGCCCCGAAATCGTCGAATGCCAATCCGATGTCCAAATCGCGAAGGGCCGCCCGAAGCTCTTTCATGGCACCGGCGTTGGCAATCGCCTTCTCGTGAATCTCCAGCGTGATCTGCTGGCTCTGATTCAACTCCCGGGCCGACTGCATCGATTCGATCAGCCCCGGATGTTCCAACTCTTTGGGGTGCGTGTTGAGGAACAGATGAGGCGGACTGGCCGCCGATCTGGTCTCCTGGATCGCCTTGCGACGAATCATCTGGCTGAGTTGGATCTCCAGGCTCAACTGTGCCGCCGTGGAGAACATCCGTGCCGGTGTTTCCAGCCCCCCGATGCGGCTGCGCACAAGGACCTCGAAGGCGATGATCGGTTCGCGCTCTCCGTGGCGAAGATCCACGATCGGTTGATAGTGCGGGATCACCGCCTCTTCGGTCATTAGCCTGTCGAACTGCACCAGCGCTAGGGCCTGATCGGTGACGTCCTCGCACAGGGTTCCCACGTCGAACTCCGACGAGTGTTTCAGCACCCGATACGCCACGTCGCCGAATTGTACCAGATCGTCGGCGGCCAGGTCCACGATGTCCGCAACTCGTTGACCGTTGACGTATGTCCCGTTCGTGCTGTTGAGATCGCGCACCGTCAGCGATGTGTCCGTGCAGACGAATTCGGCGTGAACGCTCGATACGGTCCTGCTCGACAGACAGAGAGTATTGTCGTTCGCGCGCCCCACCACGAAACGAGTTGTGTGAACCGGTACGTGACGGACGGGCTGATTCGGATTCATCGGCCCGGCAAGGAACCACACCGTGCTGGCCGACGGCGTCGTGTCCTCGCTCTTGCAGAGCGTTTCCCCTTCGCCCAGCGCAGGGGGTTGCAGCGCAGGGGGTTGCAGCGCAGGGGGTTGCTTGTCGAAATCGTTTGTCATGGCGGTATCCGAAACAGCAGCAGGCAAATTGTCGTCCGGTAGTGCGCGGCATGCCCGACAGTTACATAAT
>JAAELU010000285.1 GCA_024226255.1 bacterium
ACTCGGCGGAGCCGCTCGCAAACAGCACATGATCCGTTGCGATGGCAATCACTAGACCGCGCGAGGTGAGCTCGAAATCGACAGACCCAATAAGACCTGCTTCCTCCAATGCGTCGGCGATTGCGTCGCGAACCTCGATCAGGCCTTCGTCGGTCACGACCGCATTCGGATCGGCGTCACCGACACCGGGATCGGGATCAATGTTCTCGTTCAGCTCATGCCGATCCGTCTGCTCCGGTTCCTCGAGGAGTTCGGGCAGCCCATCAAGCAATGCTGGAGCACCGAAGGCCTCCATGTCGCTGGTGCCGTCGCCCATGCCGGAACCTACAAATCCGCTGCCAGAAGCGAGCAGACCTTCTGAGACAGCCGGGTTGTCGAACGGGTCGGCGAGACCAGACACAAACAACTGGAACTTGGTCTGGTCGACCTGCGAGATCGCATAGAGCATCACGAAGAACGCCATGAGCAGGGTCACAACATCTGAGTACGTGGTCAACCACCGCAGCTCATTTGGCTCTTCGGGCTTCTTGCGCTCGCGTGCCATCAGGCGGCCTTACCCGAAACCCGCTTCGAGCGCTCTTGGTGACCCACACGCTGACCCGGGGTGATGTATGCCTCGAGCCGCTCGACGACCATGCGGGGGCTGGCGCCACCCTGGACAGCGAGGATGCCGTCCAACACGAGGTCCTTCTGTGCGACCTCCAGATCGTGGAGGCGTTGCAGCTTGGAGGCGATGGGTAGGAACACGAGGTTGGCGAAGATGACGCCGTAGAGAGTGGTGAGGAGGGCGACAGACATGCCGAGACCCAGCTGAGCGGGGTCGGAGAGGTTGCCGAGCATGTTGATGAGGCCGACAACAGTGCCAACCATGCCCATCGTTGGGGCGTAGCTGCCCATTGTCTTGACGTAGCCGATAACGGGGCCGTGCCGTTCGTCGAGTGCAGCCAGTTCAATCTCCAGGACCTCACGGACAACGTCGCCATCGACGCCGTCAACGATCTGCTGGAGACCAAGCTTCATGAATGGATCGTCGAGATCATCGAGTTGCTCCTCGAGGGCGAGGACGCCTTCCTTCCTGGCGATCTCTGCGAACTTCATGAGCCGGTCGATTGCTTCGCTCGGGTCGGGTTCCTTCCCGGTCATCGCCAGCATGATGCCCTTCGGCACCGGTTTGACATCAGCTAACTGGTAGCCGGACAGGGACACACCGATGCTGCCGAGGACGACGAGTAGCAGCGACGAGGGACCGACGAGTGCGCCGAACGAGTTCCCGTCCATCACGGTAGAAACGACGATGGCAACGAGTGCGATGATGATGCCGAGGTAGGTGGTCATGATTGCTCACCCGTACCGTTGATCGCATAGAGCTTGGCTCGGCCGCGGGGGCGTTTGTTGTGAGCTGCTGCGAGGACGGAAGCGCGGATACGCTCGATCCGAGCGACGAGATGATCGGGCACATCGACCACAACCATGCGACGGCCACCAGAAAGAACAATGACCGTGTCCGGGGTCTCTTCGATCGCCTCGATGAGGTTGGCGTTCAAGAGGACCGTACGGCCCGCTACAGGCGTCACCGGAATCATTGAGTCGCACCTCCTTGTGCTATCGCGCCCGAGTCCGTTTGGGCTAGTCATG
>JAAELU010000286.1 GCA_024226255.1 bacterium
AATCGAATTCCAGTGGACGTACCGGGCTGACCCCGAACGACCTCTCGGCGCGACACAATTCACAGGTACGCCGATGACGGTGCGAGTACCCGGGCCGATGGTACGCTCCGCCAAATTTCGCGGCCGGGCATCGGGTAAATGGCTATCAAACACCTCGTTCTTCATGTCGGCGTCCCCAAGACGGGTACGTCGTTGATCCAACGCTCGTTGCGACAACTTCGACCGCTATTGCGCCAACGCGGCATCGCATACGTCGATCGTCGCCAGATCCACCGCCTCGAGAACCGCAAGAGTTGGGGGGCATATGCAACCGGGCCGGAATCCGGCAAATCGCTGTTTGCATCCGAACTCGAGGCGGTTGTGAAATCTGAGAAGTCGAAGGTGCAAGGGCGAACGAAGTCCGTGCTGATATCCAACGAGTCCATTATCGGTCGGGTGGCCCCCACGTTTGGTGACCCATATTGGCCTCGGGCAGCCGACGGCTTGGGCGAGATGATCGGGGCGCTCTCGCCGAAACGTACCGATGTGATCATCTACGTACGGCGCCAGGATCGACTGCTGGAGTCGATGTTCATGCAGCAGCTTCATCTGGGAAGGTCGCTCATCTGGGATGATTTCATCAGGGAAGCTGGTCGTGATGATCGAGTTCGCTACCGCGACCTGATGGAGGTCATCAGCGCGGTGCCGACAGTTGGGGACGTTCGGATTCGCCCGTTTGAGATCATCGGCGCCGGCGCCGCCGCATTTGTAGGCGACTTCCTGTCGGATCTTGACGCATCGGACCTGCTGCCACACATCAACAATTTTGATCAAAGCAATGTGTCGTATACCCAACCGGCGTGGGAGGCTGCGCAGCACATCAACCCGCATCTGCGCACTGAAGAGCAGCGGACCGACACCAGGAGATTCTTGAGGAAGCTCTTTCCTCCGGCCGACTATCCCAAGGCGGTGCTGATGACCGCATCGGAGCGGCAACGGATTCTTGAAATCTACGCTCCGGAGAACCAGGCGTTCTTCCGCGACTATCTCCCGGACTATCCCGTTGACAGCTATCTGAGTGACGATGCGACGGGCCGCCTGCGCGAGGTGCTGCAAAGAATCGATCTGTAGGTCGGCACCTGACACCCAAACGATCTCCGTCTGTCGTCGGGCGAAGGCGAGCAACACCGCTCATCGCTGCCTACCCAGGGAGATCCTCCGCGACTCCCAGCAGATCCTGTGCTTCCTGCTTCCTCTTCCACATGCTCATCCACCTATGAAGGTGGCCTCTTAACCTCCTCTTTTCGACCTCTTGCCTCGGGGCTAATTTCGAATTGGCTATCAAGTAATTGGTGGGGGATGGTCGATATCGAATGGGTAGGGCTGGCTGATCCCTGTGCTGTGCGCTGACTAGATAGGCGAGGTTTCATGCAGATCGGTAATCGAACGAGTTTGATCACGCTGTTTGTGGGGGCGTTGTTGCTCGCGGGATTGCCTGCGGCCCAGGCACATCATGAGGAGCCCGGCGCCGGCGAGGAACCCGCCTCCGAATCGGTGGTGGCGACAGCTAGTCCGAACGGCGTCGAGCTCGAGGTCGTGGTCTACGACATGATCTTCCCGATTCAGGGTGGTGCCACGTACAGCGACAACTTTGGGGATTGCCGCGGAGGCGCAGGCTGCCCGCGCACCCACCACGGAATCGACATTCTCAAGCCGAAGATGACTCCCATGCTGGCGGTGGCCTCAGGGTACGTTGGGTGGATGCACAACGATCAAGGCGGCGACTGCTGTGCCTTCGAGATCAACCACGACGACGGATGGGAGTCGTGGTACATCCACATGAACAATGACACTCCCGGCACCGACGACGGTCAGGGGTGGGGATTCGCTCCAGGCGTGGTTCCGGGTGCTCGTATCGAGCGAGGGCAGCTGATTGGATGGGTTGGCGACAGCGGCAATGCCGAGGCGAGCTCTCCGCACCTCCACTTTGAACTTCACAAGCCGGGCGGCATCGTCATCAACCCATACCCGTCGCTGCAAGCGGCAACTGTGCTCAATGCTCCCCTGAGCCCAGGCAACACCCGCGGCTGCGACTTTGACGACGATGGTCATGACGATCTAGCTATCGGCATTCCAGGCGAGGATCTGTCTGGCAATACCAAGACCGACGCCGGAGCCGTAACGGTTCTCTACGGAAGCACGGACGGGCTCGGAACTGCCCGAGCGCAGCTCCTGACTCAGGGCACGCCGGGCGTCGATGGTCAAACCAACAGCGACGAGGAATTCGGCTACGCCACCGGCTGTGGCGACATCAACAGTGACGGGTTCGACGATTTGATTGTCGGTGTTCCCGGCGATGCAAACGGTGGCAACGCCGACGCCGGCTCGGTGAACCTCGTTCTTGGATCTTCCAACGGACTTGTGGCGTCCGGTTCCAATCGGTGGCACCTGGACCGTCGAGGAGTCGCCGGCGTCGCCAAGGTTGGAGACCGCTTTGGAGAATCGCTCGCAGTGGGTGATTTCGACGGCGACGGCTTTGCCGATGTTGCTGTTGGCGTGCCCGGCAAGAAGATCTCAGGAGAGCCAGGGGCGGGCATGATCAGCGTCCTGTACGGATCCGCGGCCGGTTTCGACGGAACCTCAGCACCCTTCCACGAAGACAAGGCGGGCGTGTCGGGGCAGGCTGAAGCAGGCGACGGTTTCGGGTCCAGTGTCGCCGCTGGTGACTTCGACGATGATGGTCGGGCCGATCTCGCAATCGGTATTCCCGGCGAAGACTCTGCTTCAGGTTCAGACTCTGGAGCGGTGTCCGTTCTGTACGGCACAGGTTCCGGACTCGCCACGGCCGACCAAGCTCGGTTCAGTCAGAAGTCAACAGGGATTCAAGGAGCCCGAGCCGCCGACGAGAGATTCGGTGCCGCGCTCACGTCCGGCGACTTCGACGGCGACGACAACCTGGATCTCGCCATCGGGGTGCCCGGTGACCAGGTCGGTGGCGCTGCTGCGGGCGGTGTGAATGTGCTCTACGGATCTGGAGCCGGACTCAGCTCCTCGAACAATGAACTCTTCCGGCAAGGTGCCGGCGGGGTTAGTGGGAGTTCCGCTGCCGGCGATCTCTTCGGCTCAGCGTTGGCCGCCGGTGACTTCGACAGTGACGGCAATCAGGACCTGGCAATCGGCACGCCAGGCAAACAGGTAACGGGCCTGGACAACGCCGGCTCCGTAGCGGTCTTGTACGGCTCAGGCAATGGTTTGACCGGCGCAGGCGACGACACGTGGTCACAGGACACAGCAGGCATCCGCGGCGCCAGTCAAGCCGACGACAGGTTCGGCCAGAAGCTGGCAACCGGCGACTTCTCCGGAACCGGCATTTCGTCGCTTGCCGTCGGTGTGCCTGGCGAAGACCTTGGAAACGATGTCGACGCCGGGATGACACAAATCATTGCCGGCAAGCCGGGCACGGGCCTCAGTCCGGCCGGCGATCAACGCTGGGATCAGAAGGACGCCGGCATGCCGGGATCCGCCCAGACCGGAGACGGCTTCGGGCATCTTGGGGATACGTCTTTCTAGGGGCATGTGGGGCGGCTGCGTGTTTGGGCGGTGCCGTTCCAGCTTCGTATCACGTATCCCGCAACACATATCACGTGCCAGGTATCACTCATCGTGGACATAGCTGCGACGTCTTCGCCAACCCCCATGAGATCCTCCGAGGCGCCTCACCTAGGTCCAATCTGGTTTCTGGTTTCTGGTGTCTGGCTTCTGACTTCGTACCTCGTCACGGAGACCCTGGGAGGATGAGGACCGCGTTAGGGCCTAACGTGACGGGCGATGTTCCATGTCGTCCTTCACGAACCCGAAATCCCGCCGAACACGGGAAACCTCATGCGCCTTACGGTCAACTCCGGCTGTGAACTCCACCTGATCCATCCGCTCGGCTTCGAGCTCGACACCGCCCGGCTGCGCCGTGCCGGCCTCGACTACAAGGAACATGCCTCAGTTCACCATCACGACTCCTTCGAAGCGTTCGTGCTAGCGGTGCACCCGCAAAAGGTTGTCGCGTTCAGTCAGCACGGCGACAGGCTCTACACCGACATCGCTTTCAGTGATGGGGACACTCTCTTGTTCGGCAAGGAGTCCGTCGGGCTGCCCAGCGAAGTCCTCGAGGCGGACTCGGTAGATGAGGTGGCGAGAATCCCCATTGCCCCCGGCGGACGCAGTCTGAACCTGGCGAATGCTGCGGCGATCGCGGTCTACGAGGCGTGGCGTCAGAACGGATTCGAACTGAGCTGAAGCCGTGGCCCGGCCAACGGGCTACATTTGCGCTCGTGTTCCATTCCTATGACATCAAAGTTCGTTTCTACGAGCTCGATCCGTACAACCACTTGAACCACGCTGCCTACGTCCAGTACTTCGAGGTAGCGCGTATCGAGCTACTGGAATCCATCGGGTACGGCATGCCGGCGATGGCCGAAGCCGGCTTCCACATCGTTGTAACCGGCATCCGGACGCGGTTTCTGGCGTCGGCTCGGGCCGGTGAGACGGTGACCATCGACACCGAGATGGGCGAGATCAAGAGGGTCACAACCACGTGGCACCAGCGGATGCGCCGCGGCGACGAGGTGCTGGCCACACAGACCGTAGAAGCGGCCATCACCAAGACGAACGGCCGGCCAACAAGGATCCCCGAGGGCTTTGCCACTGCGGCCGCCGCCTACGCGGGGAACGAGCTGATCTAGACCAGGAGTAGGAGCGTCTTCCACGGCGGCGAAGGCCTTGTTCGAACTGTCCGTTGCCCTGCCTTTCCGTGATTGAGAATCTGGGCGCCATATAGAGTGAGCGGTCGTACTCCTGAGGAGCCCCAATGAAGCCGGAACGAATCGCCACGTGGTCCGAGCTGATCCCGCTCGAGCCTGTGGGAGCGCTCGTGGCCGGCGTCGATCTGGTGGTCGTGCGCTGGGAGGATGCGGAATCGGTCTCCGTCATGTACGGCCGCTGCCTGCACCGCGGTGCCCATCTCGCCGATGGGTATGTGCGCGGCGAGAACCTCGTGTGCGGCCTGCACAATTGGGATTACCGATATCGCACGGGGGTTTCCGAATACCACAACGAGGAGCGCCTCCACCGATTCCACGGGTGGGTTGAGGATGACGGCGTTTGGGTCGACGCCGACGAAGTGTTGCTGTGGGGCAAGGAGAACCCGCAGCCGTACGACCGCGATTCGTTCCAAGGGGCGTACCAGGATCCCCACGGGACACCTGATGAGCCCTACGTCGGGGTGATTCGTGAGCTAGCCGGCCACGGGCTCACCCGGACCGGCCATCACGGCGCCGTTGCCGCTATGGGGGTGCCCCGTGATCGGCTTCCGTTGTGGGACGACATCCAGTTTGTGGCCGGGCAGTTGGCGCGACCGCCTCTGCTCGATGAGGAACCGGTCGGCACTGACGTCGTGATCGGGCCGCAGGCTGCCAAGCCGCTCCACCTCGATATCCCGTTGTTTGTCTCCGACATGAGTCTCGGATCGCTCTCTCGGGAAGCCAAGATCTCGCTCGCCCGCGGCGCCCAGCTTGCCGGCACCGGCATCTGCTCCGGCGAGGGCGGCATGCTCCCCGCCGAGCAGGAGGCCAATGATCGTTACTTCTACGAGCTGGCATCGGCGCGGTTCGGCTTCTCCTGGGACAAGGTGGCCAAGGCCCAGGCGTTCCATTTCAAGGGCGGCCAGGGTGCCAAGACCGGCACCGGTGGTCACCTGCCGGGTCACAAAGTGATCGGGGAGATCGCCGAGGTCCGCGGCCTGCAGCCAGGCATCTCCGCAATCTCGCCGTCGCGGTTTCCGGAGTGGACGCGCCCCGAGCAGTTTGCTGAATTCGCCACCGAGGTTCGGGAGAGAACCGGCGGGATACCCATCGGCTTCAAGCTGTCGGCCCAGCGCATTGAGGAAGATCTCGACGCCGCTCTTGAGGTTGGAGTCGACTACGTGATCCTCGATGGCAGGGGAGGGGGCACCGGCGCCGCTCGCAGGCTCTTTCGCGACTACAGCTCTGTGCCGACGATTCCTGCCCTGGCGAGGGCGCGGCGCCATCTCGATTCATCGGGCATCTCGGACGTGACGCTCGTCATTGCGGGCAGTCTTCGTGTTGCCGCCGATTTTGCCAAAGCGCTGGCACTGGGAGCGGATGCCGTAGCCGTGTCGAACTCGGCGATGCAGGCGATCGGGTGTATCGGCATGCGT
>JAAELU010000287.1 GCA_024226255.1 bacterium
GAGGCCGGACTCGTCCGCGATCTCCCCCAACAGGTCAATCGTGTAGGCCTGTAGCGCGGCGATGTTGGGATCGGCGTTCAGAGCATGGATGCCCCCTGCCGCGTGCCAGCTCGATCCGGCAGTCAGTACGTCCCTCTCGACAATGGCAACGTCGGTCCACCCGAACTTCGCCAGGTGATACGCCACAGCGGCGCCAACGACTCCGCCACCAACGATGACAACCCGATACTGAGATTTCACAGACCCTCCCGATGCGCTGCGGCGACGCTACAAGAGTCGGATGCAAAATGCCCTCGCGAGTGCAGATCTGGATGGAGCCCGCGAAACCCCCGAGCCTCAGCCGGGGCGGATCGTGGCGGAGATTCCGCTGGTACGGGCCGACACCCGGGCCGTCATCAGCAACCTGCAAACACCTCATATCGGTGCATGTCGGCGGACAGTCACCACCCGAACGCGACCTTCGTCCGAGGACGCACGATGTAGTCTTGGAGCCCCTGGTCAGGAACTGAGATGCATCCGAAGAACGAGTATGGCGACCTCGGCGAGGCGGTTTCGGTAGTCGCTGAGCGCCTGGTGGAGCCGGTCGAGGGGATGCATCGCACCATATCTGAGCGGGGTTTTCGATACGTGGGTCCATTGGGCGAACCGGTACGCGTCGTTCACAACGAGGTGGTGGATCGCGTGTACTCGGCCGTTCGATGGACAGCCGGTGCAATCGGAGCAGGAGTAGGCGCAATGTTGGCGACACGATCGGCCGCACCTCTCTCGGAGACCCCACGTGGATCGGCGATCCAGGCTGCACTCAACGGCGTGTGGGGCGATCGGCTCGACGAGCGGGGTAACGCCCTGTCGGTCTCGCTCACCGTGCGCTCTGGAGATGTCGCCATCCCGATTGATCCCGCCGCATTGGCGGCTGCCTACCCGTTGGCGTCATCACACGTAGTGGTGTTGCTCCACGGCTTCGGCCAGACCGAACGGTGCTGGAACGGCGCGAGCAATGGCGATCCAAGCCTTTTTGACGCGCTGGAGGCAGCCCCCGGAGTCACACCCGTCTTGGTGAGGTACAACTCCGGCCTGTCGATCACCCGCACCGGAGCAGAGCTTGCCCAACTGCTTGAGGACGTGCAGGCCTCCTGGCCGGTAGACGCTCCGACGATGTCGTTGGTCGGGTACTCAATGGGAGGGCTAGTTGCCCGCAGTGCATACGCCAGCGGGATGGCCGCCGGTCATGAGTGGGCGATCGGGGCCCGCCACCTGATCAACGTCGGAACTCCTCATACCGGATCGCCGATCGCCCGCAGCGTTGGGTTGAGCACTTGGGCGCTACGGATAGCAAGGACCACACGACCGCTCGGCGACTTCCTCGACGGAGCCAGTGCCGGCATCAAGGATCTCCAAAGCGGAGCAGACATTGCGGCCGCTTGGGATGAGGCGGTACCGATTCCGCACAGACGCCACTCGCCTCTTGGCGAGCACTTCGTTGCAGCGGTCGTGACCGAGGATACCCGCCATCGGTTGGGCGTGATCGTCGGTGATCTAGTTGTGCCCGTGGCGAGTGCGACAAAACCGGCGGCCGCGTCTCACAGTGTTCGCGTCGTCGGCAAACGCCGCCACTTCGATCTTCTGGCCGACCCCGACATTGCCGACCAAGTTATCGACTGGCTTCACTCGGATTAGTCGATCGACTCTCTCGTCGTTCGGAGAGTGGAGACACAGAAATGACGCATCACCGGCACTTCTACTGGAAGCGGCGGCTCAGCGCTGGAGCTGCCGCGGCGGCCAGCAGGAGAATCGGACCGACTATGAGCCATGCTTTGGGAGGGCTCAATCCGGCAAGTATCGGTGCCAGGAGCAACGGAAGAGGAACCAGAATTGCGACGGCAATCGAGCGACTACGGGCCGAGGATGTGGACTCTACGTCCAGCCGGACCATGACCAAGTACACATAGCTCAGGAGAAGTTGGATAGGCGCCGCGAATAGTGTCGGCCCTCCAATCGAAACGAGATATCTCTCGCTTTCAGCGGTGCAGGCGCGAGTCACAAAGAGACCGACGCTGAGAGCTGCGGCCATCAGCATCGTGATAGCGACCACTTCGAACCAGTTCTGCCTTGGCGGGTTGGTCCCGCAAGGCTGAGTCACTGGCCGAAAGCCCCTCTACGGAGCCGTCAGGGTTGTGTAGGCGTCGGGGCGGCGGTCGCGGTAGAAGGCCCAGTGGGCGCGGACAGCGTCGATCATGTCGAGATCCAGGTCACGCACGACAACATCGTCTTCTGTGTCGGAAGCGGTGTCGCCGATGATCTGTCCGCGCGGATTGGCGAAGTAGGACGAGCCGTAATAGTCGGTATCGACAAGGTCCTCCTTGCCAACCCGGTTGATGGCGCCTACGAAGTACTCGTTGGCGACCGCCGCCGCCGGCTGCTCGAGCTGCCACAAGTACTTGGAGTGGCCCCGTGTCGTGGCCGACGGGTTGAACACGATCTTGGCTCCAGCCAGACCCAGCGCCCGCCAGCCCTCAGGGAAGTGGCGGTCGTAACAGATATAGACGCCGACCCGACCAACAGACATGTCAAAAACCGGGTAGCCGAGGTTTCCCGGACGGAAATAGTGCTTCTCCCAGAAACCCTCAACGTTGGGGATGTGGGTCTTGCGGTACTTGCCGAGGTACGTGCCGTCGCGCTCGATGACCGCTGCGGTGTTGTAGAAGACGCCGCTGTCCTCCTTCTCGAAGAGCGGAACGATGATCGCCATCTCCGTCTCTTTGGCCAGCGCCATCATGCGAGTCACTGTGGGCCCGTCCGGTACGGCTTCGGCGGTTTCGAGGTACTTGTCCTCCTGGACGTTGCAGAAGTAGGGAGCGTTGAAGATCTCCTGGAAACAGAGGATTTGGGCGCCATCGTTGGCGGCGTCCCGCGCATAGCCGGCGTTTTTTTCGACCATCGATTCTTTTTCTCCGGTCCACTCGCTCTGCACGAGCGCGGCGCGTACTACGTTGGCCAACTGGCACCTCCTGCGGGCATTCCTGAGCGGCTATCGTAACTCTGTTTTACAAACTGTAAAGAATACGAGTTCACGCGAAACGGAGTGGAGATGGCGCGACGCATCACCCTCGGCGCAGCCCAGTTGGGACCAATCGCCAAGGATGAATCGAAGGCTCAAGTGGTCGAGCGCATGATCACCCTGCTGCGTATCGCCGCCCACAACGCCGTAGACCTGCTCGTCTTCCCCGAATTGGCACTGACAACGTTCTTCCCCCGCTGGTACATCGAAGACCTCTCCGAGTCAGACCACTACTACCACTCCAAAATGCCCGACGCCGACACACAGCCGCTGTTCGATGAGGCCAAGAGCCTGGGCGTCGGCTTTGCCCTCGGCTACGCCGAGTTGGCGGTGGACGATGCGGGCACCGTCCACCGCTACAACACCTATCTGTTGGTCGATCGCGAGGGCAAACAAGTCGGCAAGTTCCACAAAGTGCACATCCCCGGCCACGCCGAGAATGAACCATGGCGGGTCTTCCAACACCTCGAACGGCACTATTTTGAGCCGGGTCCGGAAGGGTTTGGAGTTTGGGAGGCATTTGACAGCCGAATCGGCATGGCGTTGTGTAACGACCGCCGATGGTCGGAGACCTACAGAGTCATGGGCTTGCAAGGCGCCGAAGTCATCCTCATCGGGTACAACACGCCGTTGCACTACTCCCCCGACCCAACCCAAAACGCCTTGGCCGGCTTTCACAACCATCTGGTGATGCAGTCGGGCGCCTATCAGAACGGCAGCTTCGTGGTTGGGGTCGCCAAAGGTGGCATCGAAGAGGGGGTCGATTCGCTGGCACAGAGCGTGATTATTGCGCCGTCAGGTCAGATCATTGCCCAGGCAATCACCACCGGCGATGAGGTGATATCAGCGAACGTCGACCTCGATTTCTGTGCCACATACAAGGGATTACTGTTCGACTTCAACCGGTACCGGATGCCCGAACACTACGGATCGCTGACCGTCAAACCAGGAGCCAAGACTCCACCACCGGAGAGTTGATGACAACCGACGCAATCACCCACCTGCAATGCACCATCTGCGCTGCCCATCACCAACCCGAGCCCGGTCGCTACACGTGCGACGACTGCGGCGAAGCCGGCACACTTGACGTCCGCTACGACTATGACCTGGTAGGCACCACGCTCAACCAGGAGTCCCTGGCTGCCAACCGTGACATCACGATGTTCCGCTATTCCGACCTACTGCCGATCGCTCCCAACGCAGTCCCCACCCCGCTGACCGTCGGTGGCACTCCGCTCTACCTGGCGCCGATTCTCGCTTCCAAGGTCGGCGTGCGCTCACTGTGGATCAAAGACGAGGGACGTGAGCCAACCGCCTCGATGAAGGACCGCGCCTCAGCAATTGCCATCCTGAAAGCACAAGAGCAGGGTGCCGAAATCATCACGACCGCCTCGACGGGGAATGCCGCCGCGGCGCTGGCCGGTATCGCAGCATCCGTTGGACAGAAGTCCGTGATCTTCGTTCCTGCCTCAGCCCCGCAAGCGAAGGTGGCCCAACTGCTTGCCTTCGGAGCCACCGTTGTACTCGTTGACGGCAACTACAACGACGCCTTTGAGCTGGCGACCGAGGCCGTGGGCAAGTGGGGCTGGTACAACCGCAACACCGGGGTCAACCCATACGTCGCCGAAGGCAAGAAGACCGTGGCGCTCGAGATCGTTGAACAGCTCGGATTCTCACCGCCTGACGCCATCTTTGTCTCGGTCGGTGACGGCTCGATCATCGGTGGAGTCCACAAGGGCCTCAAGGACGCTCTGGCCCTCGGCTGGATCGACACGATGCCGCGCATCTACGGAATTCAGGCTGCCGGTAGCGACTACATGATGCGGGCCTTCGAGTCCGGCGTCGATGTCGCCACCATGCCTGCCATCAACGCAGCAACAGCAGCCGATTCAATAAGTGCCGATCTGCCCCGCGACCGAGTGAAGGCGCTCGCCGCCGTCACCGAAACGGGCGGCGCCTACTTGCGAGTCGAGGACGACCACATTCTCCGGGCGATACCGGAGATAGCCGCCGCCACCGGTGTGTTCGCCGAGCCGGCCGCGTCGGCCGCATACGCCGGCCTCGAAGTGGCCTCCCAGCAGGGCCTCGTGGGCCCAGAAGATCACGTCGTCGTGATCAGTACCGGATCGGGTTTGAAAGATGTTCCCAGCGTGCTCGCAGGAGTGAGCGCAATCGGAGCGGAGCCAATCAGGGTGCCGCCTAGCCTCGGCGCTCTGGAAACAGCGATGGACAGGTGACAACAATGATCGATCTAACCCTCAACGAAGCCACTCTTGCCAGCGCCGCCACGGTGGCCAAGGACCGCGGGATTCGCATTCCCACGTTCGCCATGATGCGCAATCCGGCGTTGATCCCGGATGATGTGAAGGCGGCTTTGGGGCAGGTTGGTCTGTGGGATCTCGACCCGCTGAACCTGTACCGGATCACGTGGCACAACGAGCCCGTCGTCGACGGCGGTGGCTTCGGCGACGTCAACTATGTGGAGTGGCCCTCGTCGCTGACAGGAGTCGACGCTCGAATCTTCTCGGTCGTTGGCAAGTGGTTCCCCACCGGTGCCCACAAAGTCGGCGCCGCGTTCGGGTGTCTGGCCCCCCGGCTGGTCACTGGACAATTTGATCCCGCAAGCCAGAAGGCAGTTTGGCCCTCCACCGGCAACTATTGCCGCGGCGGCGCCTTCGACTCGAACCTTCTGGGGTGCGAGTCCATCGCCATCCTTCCAGAGGGCATGAGCCGGGAACGGTTTACATGGCTCGAGGGAGTGGCCGACGAGATCATCAAGACTCCGGGTTCCGAGTCGAACGTCAAGGAGATCTTCGACAAGTGCAACGAGCTGCGGGCCTCGGGGCAAGACCTGGTGATCTTCAACCAGTTCGATGAATTCGGGAACTACCTGTGGCACTACTCGGTCACGGGACCCGCAGTCGAAGAGGTCATCCAGAAGATCGCCGGAGAGGGCGATCGTTTCCGGGGATGGGCCGTCACGACAGGATCGGCCGGCACCATTGCCGCCGGCGACTATCTCAAGCAGCGTTATCCGGGCTCAGTGGTAGCCGCCGGAGAAGCGATCCAGTGCCCGACCATTCTCGAGAACGGGTTCGGCGAGCACCGTATCGAAGGTATCGGCGACAAACATATCCCGTGGGTACACAACGTCAAGAACACCGATATGGCGATCGGCGTTGACGACGAAGCTGCCATGAGCATCACGCGGCTGTTCAACGAGCCGGCCGGGCTTGAGTATCTGGCCGCTGCCGGCGTCGACGATGCGACTATCGGCCATCTCAACCTGTTGGGAATTTCCGGTGTGGCCAACCTGCTCTTCGCGATCAAGATGGCCAAGCACTACGAGATGACATCGAAGGACATCGTCGCCACCGTCGCCACCGACTCAATGGAGATGTACGGCAGCCGCTTGCTCGAGCTGACCGAGGATCGTGGCGGATTCGATGCCACGGATGCCGCCGTTGCCTACGAGCGTTACCTGATGGGTGCCGGACTCGACCACATCCAGGAGCTTGGTTATTACGACCGCAAGCGGGTCCATAACCTCAAGTACTACACGTGGGTCGAGCAGCAAGGCAAGACCTACGAAGAGATCCAGGCACAGTGGTACGACGACGACTACTGGACCAGCATCCAGCGCATGGCTGATCCCATCGACGAATTGATCACAGCCTTCAACGAGCGCGTCGAGGCATAACCGACTTCACAGTTCGGCCGTTCACGATCACCGAACCCGGGATCGCAGAACGTGTTGTGGAGTTGCAGCGCGCTGCATACGCCGTGGAAGCGGAGCTCATTGGATTCGGTGGCATTCCACCGATGCATGAGTCGGTCGACGACGTCCGCGAACTCGAGATCAACTGGGTCGGCGCCTTCGCCGCCGACGAGTTGATCGGCGGCCTCGGCTTTGTTGATACCGACGACTATCGCCTCATCGACCGGTTGTTCGTCGATCCTCGGCACGCCCGCCGTGGCGCCGGGAGAAGACTTGTCGCCAGCGTTATCAACGCCCACGTGGTGCGCGTGTCCACGGGAAGCGAGAACTACCCGGCGAACGCCCTCTACGAGTCGCTCGGCTTCGAAGCCTACGGCCTGCTCGAGATAGCGCCGGGAGTCACCGTCACCCGGTTCGCCCTGCATCAGATTTAGGTCGCGCTTGTGGGTGGCGCACCCAACTATCCCCGAAGCTCAGGTGGCCATCGCTCTCGAGTGAGTATCTATAGGTCGTCGAGACCGAATTCAGCCGCATCCAACACAGATCGCAGCCAATCCCAGTCGGCATCATCAGCTTGATTGATCCCTTCCCACCCATACAACGTGCCAAACGTGTCCTGCCAGAGTTCCCCCGGCGGATCGGCCAGGGCGGCGAGTGCCGCCTCTACTTGTAGCCGCAGACCTTCAGGGAATTGTGATCCGAAAGCGATGGGTTCGTTCGGAATCTCCGGAGAGATCTCCAGAAGCTCCACAACGTCATAGACATCCGGATAGTCGCCCACCACCAGGCTGCGAGCGTCGAAAAAGCTGGTACCGAACTCGGCCGTCCCGAGGTAGACCGCCAGCACGGCTCCATTGTGACTGCCAACGTTGAGGCTCGCCGCCGGCTCCACGCCGGCCAGGGCCATCATGCCCTTAGGAACGAGATATCCGCTCATGGAGGCCTCATCCGGGTGGGCCCAGGTCATGCCGTCAAGGGCAGTGACCCCTCCGAGTCCGCCACCTGCCGGAACCATGAACTGCGTGAAGAACCCGTCACTGCCGAATCGGACGGCCCGGAAGCTCGCATCAACGCCGCAGTCGATGCTGGCGAGGCTGTACACGCCCGACGGCATGATGCCAACGGCCGTGGCCGGCAACGCGCACATCCGGTTGTACACATCCGTGGCGCTGTCGGCAGCCACAACGGAGAAACTCACCCCGGTGGCGTCATATAGGGCGTCGGCGAGCATCTGACCGGTCGCGGCTACATCGACACCCTCACCGCTCGGGGGCAAGATCAGGGACGGCGCACAAACCGACGGATCTGACCCGGAGCGCCAGAAGCAGTAGTTCAGGGCCTGCGGCGGGTAGTGCAGGGCATGAAGAGTTCCGGTGTCCGGTTCGTACTGGAACTTCAAGTAGAAGTCCTCGATTGCCAACTGCCGACCCTGCCCCTTGACGTGGCAATAGAGATCGGCGTAAGCCTCGAATTGGTATGGATCGGTGCTGACGATCGAGCCCGATCCGTTTATGGAGCTCGCTGTCGGTTGGTCGTACATGGCGGAGCATATGCGGCCAACATCCACCCGGCCGTGGAGGTGGCCCCGTCCCCCGATCTGGAAGTGGAGTTCGCTCGGGCCTACTGGGCCGCCATCGTCATAGATGGACTCCCAAGATCCGACGAACGGATTGTGTGGTGGCGCCGCGGTGGCGGGCCCAACGAGGGCCAGCAGGAGTAACACCGAAAAACCTAAGACAATCGCGCGCGAGGTGATTCTTGTACGCATACGGACCCTCCCCTGCCGGGATTCGCCTCACGGGCGTCCCAGCCCTATCGGCATCGAAAGTGCCGAACACGAATATCGGTTACCACAACAGTACGAACGCGGCGTATCCCTGACCAGAGTCGAAGGTCATAGTGCAATGCGACCTCGTTCGGCGTGTCGTTTCCACCGGTTACAGTCGTCCCATGCGCGGCCACCTAGTCATTGCAGATATCTCCGGCTACACCCAGTTTTTGACCGAGGGCGAACTCGAACACGCCCACGGCATCATCACCGATCTCCTCAACTCGATCATCGAGGCCATCCACGCGCCGCTAACGGTCTCAAGTATCCAAGGCGACGCCGTGTTCATGTACGGGTCGACGCCGGAGGATCTGTACGGCCAGACGATTCTGGAGACCGTCGAGTCCGTCTATGTCTCGTTCGCCAGCTCACTCGAGACGATGGTGCTCAACACAACGTGCGACTGCAACGCTTGTGCCAACATCAACGCCCTGGGGCTCAAGATCGTGATGCACTGCGGGGAGTTCATCAAAACCGAGGTGGCAGGCGTCGAGACGTTGTCGGGGCCTGACGTGATCACGGTCCATCGCCTCCTGAAGAACTCGGTTCGCGAGAGCACCGGCATTGCGGACTACCTGCTGGTGACCCAGCAATGTGTCGACGAACTCGGGCTGGAACGCATCGTTGCCTCGTGGACCGGCCACACTGAGTCCTACGAGCACGTCGGGCAAGTGCAGGCCTATGTGTCTTCTCTCAAGGACACATGGGAGTTCGTCCGTAACCAACGCTCCATGAAGATCCTCGAGAAGGACTCGTGGTTGACGACCACGCACCACACGGCTGCTGCCCCCGCAATCGTGTGGGACCACATGATCGATCCCCGCAAACGCAACGCGTGGATGGGTGCCGACTCCAGCGACCTCGTCGGTGATGTTGGAGGACGGGTCGGGCCCGGCTCGGAGTATCACTGCGCTCATGGGGACGATATCAACGTCTTCACCGTCCTCGATTCGCGAGCCAACGAATACCTCACGCTGATGGCCCCGTTCTCAAGGGAAGCGACGGTAGTTTCGACGCACTACCTGGTACCGAGCGGCCAGGGCACGAGGATCGTCACCTATACGTCCCGTCCCGGCAACATCGATCCGAAGAACACAACGCCGCCGGCGGTCGACGGTGTCAAAGAGATCCTCCGGGGAAATCTCGACGGCAGCCTGGAACGGCTCGCCATGGCTGCCGACGCATCCGCCGCCACAATGGCAGGTAGCGAATAGCTGAGCTCTACTCAGCGGGCAGGACCACGAGACGCTGACCGATCCTCACAGCCTCCATCGGGTGTCCGTAGACCCTGCTGAGGACCTCAGCGTCCAACACCTCGTCGGCCGATCCCTCCGCAGCAACCTCGCCTGCCGACAACAGTACGAACCGATCAGCGTGGCCGGCGGCAGCGTTTAGATCGTGAAAGACGGCGACCACCGTGCGACCCTCTTCACAGACCACGCGCAAATGCTTGAGAACACGTTCCTGGTGAGCGATATCGAGCGCCGCCAACGGTTCATCGAGCAGCACCAGTGGCGTGGCTTGCACGAGCACCCGCGCCAATGAGACTCGGGTCTGCTCACCACCAGACAGCGTTGCAACGACCCTGTCGGCGAGGTGCGCTACGTCCATCGCCTCCATGACAAGGGTGAGATCCATATCGGATCCTCGCCTGGAGTGAGCGCCCATCGCAACCACCTCGGCAACCGTAAAGGGGTTGTCGTTGGGCCGGGTCTGTCCGAGCACCGCCCGCAGACGGGCCAGCCGCCGATGGTCGAGTGCGGAGATGCTGTCGCCGCCTAGAACGACCTCACCGCTGGTCGGTTCCAGGTCGCCCGCCAGCAGATTGATCAGTGTGGACTTGCCTGCCCCGTTTGGGCCGAGAACCGCAACTAACTCACCAGGCTTCGCCGAGACGTCAACGCCGTGCAACAAGTGTGCGTCCCCCACTCGGTAGGTCAGCTCACGGGCCAACAGCAGCACGCTCACGAGTAGCTCGCCTTCCGCAACAGGAGGAGAAGGAACGGGCCTCCGACGAGCGCGGTGAGCAGACCGACCGGAATCTCGATCGGTGACATCACGGTTCGCGCCGCCAGATCGGCGGCGAGGACGAACCCGGCACCGCCGAGCATCGACGCCACCAGGAGCACTCGATGCGAGGGGCCGACCAAGCGGCGCATGGCGTTGGGGACCACCAAGCCGACAAACCCAACAACCCCAACGGCTCCGACGGTGGCTCCGGCAATGATTCCGACCGCGGCCAGAACCACCATGATCGTACGTCGCACGTCGATCCCCAGATGTCCCGCTTCGCGATCTCCGAGGGCCAGAAGATCCATTGAACGAGCCAAGGTGAACAGAACCGCGGTAGCCGCCGCCACCAACACCGCGGCAAGCCCCAACGCCCGCCACGTCGAAGCTGTGAGGCTGCCAAGGAGCCAGAACTCCATCGGCGGCACAGTCGACCGGCTCGACCCGAAGACGATGAATCCAACCCATGCAGTCAGAGCGGCCCCCAACGCGACTCCGACGAGTATGAACCTCGCCTGGTCACCGGCGGTCCGCCGCGCCAAACGCCCAACCAGCATGGCCGTCAGAACCCCGGCAACTGTCCCGGCAACAATCGCCCCCCTGGCACCCCCGGCAACAGCACCAATCGCGGCCCCCACCCCGGCGCCCGGCCCGATGCCGAGTAGCTGGGGGTCAGCGAGTGGATTGCGGAACACTCCTTGAAGCGCGGTTCCGGCGGCCGCGAGCCCGGCACCGGCGACAGCGCCCAGGAGAACTCGAGGCATACGAATAGTCCACACGACGGCCTCGACGCCCTGAGTTGGTTCGTTACCGACCGACAGCCCGACCCGACGCGCCAACACCGTCAACACGTCCGACGGAGAGATGCCCACCGCGCCCATTCCGAGATTGAGAGCCGCCAGAACCACTACGGCAAGGCCCAGCAGCATGAGCCACTTGGTGGGTCGTTGTCGCATTGGATTCCAGCTGGCGTCTCCGACCACTAGGGAAGGTCGGGGTAAAGATCTCGGATGAACTCCGTCAGAGCCTGAGCGGTACGCGGGCCGAGGTTGAAGAAGTACGCCTCGTCGTAGACCAGGAATGCTCCCTCC
Organism: bacterium; assembly: GCA_024226255.1. Taxonomy (GTDB): domain Bacteria; phylum Actinomycetota; class Acidimicrobiia; order Spongiisociales; family UBA5794; genus JAHEJX01. The sequence continues at coordinate 11,706 of JAAELU010000287.1, forward strand.
TGACCGGCCGGAGTCTCCGCGATGCCCGGGATGGCCAGTAGCGCGTCTTCGCCGCCCAGTGCGGCAAAGCCCGCAGCCGGTAGCACGATCACATCGGGGGCAGCCGCAATTAGAGCTTCAGGCGTCACCGGCGCCGCTCCAAACACACCGGTTGAGGCGCTGCCGTCAATGGCCCCGGCACCTTCGATCATCGCCTGCGTCGGCATTCCCATGCCAAATAGCAGGAGCGTCTGGGGACCCCTGACATAGAGGTATACAACCTTGGGCGATTCCGCTACTGAGGCGGCCAGCGTTTCCGCCTCGGCGATGTCACTGCTGATCCGTTCGGCGAGAGCGACTCCGGCTTCTTCTTGACCGACGATCTCGGCAATCTGTCCGATCTTCGTCGCCACCCCGGCGAGCGTGGCCTGAGTCTCGATGATTACGACCGGGAACCCGGCGTCTCGGAGCTGCTGAATCGTCTCCGGTGGGCCCACCTGCTGGTCACCGATGATCAACGTCGGGTTGAAGGCCAGCACACCCTCCGGTGCCAGCATCTGTCCGAACCCGACGACCGGAAGCTGGAGAGCAGCCTCGGGGAACGTCGTCGTGACATCGATCGCTGCCACGCTGTCGCCGATCCCGAGCTCAAAGAGGATCTCGGTGATGTCGCCGTTGAGCGCGACGATTCGCGACGTGTCGGAGATCTCGGTCGTCACACCGTCGGCTCCGGTGAATGACCACGACGCAGCCGGCGCTGCGGTGGTATCTGGTGGCGCCGTCGTCACCGGAGCTGCCGTGGATGTCGGGGCCGCCGTCGTGGTCGCAGGGACGGCCGACGTCGTGGCCTGCGGGACCGTCGTGGTGGCCCCGCTGCCGGAGCACGCCGCGGCTATCAGGGCCAGCGTTAGGAGGAGAATCGATCGTCTCATGTGGTCAGCCCTTCCGTGACTCGCGATGAATGGGCGGCATAGACGGGGACCCTATGACCTCAAACCCTCGACAACGAGTCGGGCCGGCCAACTCTTCTTCCGTGGCCACGACAACGGACGGGGAACTCTATTGGCGAGAGAGCCCGTCCCACGGAATCGGGAAACCTTCTGGGGCGTTGAGCATCGTCAGCAGCCTGCCGACATCGGTGGAAGCGCCATGGGCGTTGGGCTCGACAGAGAAGTGACCATCCGCACCGGCCCCGACCAGGAACGCCTGAGCCTCACCCTCTTGGACGAAACGCTCCGGATCGGTGAACAATCGCGGCTTGACGAAGGCCGGATCACCGTCCTCGGGACAGAACACCATGCAGTTGCCGCAGTCGTTGCACAGCTCTCGGATCACAAAGTACTGCTGACGTCCGTCGAGGCCCATACCCTCCGGCGTCGGCAGGCGGAAGAAGGCATCGTTCGGGCACACGGTCACGCAGAAGTTACAGGCGACGCAGCCCCACATCTCGAGTGCGTGGTCGACCGAACGGGGCAGCTCCTCGTGGGCGTACAGGTCGTATTGGGCCTTCCCGTGTCCGGCCACGATGTTGGTCATGTGGGCTTCAGCAGGCCCGCGGAACCCGGCGGC
>JAAELU010000288.1 GCA_024226255.1 bacterium
CCGATCTGTGATCGACGTCTACGTGTCGAAACGACCCAACACCGCCGCCGCCAGGCACTTCTTCGAAACCGCGTTGGCCGGCCAGGGGCGACCGACCGAGGTCACCACCGATCTGGCTGCACCGCTGCTGCGTGTTATCGATGAGCTGATCCCCGAAGCGGCCCATGACACCAAGCGGTACGTGACGGATCGAGTGGGACCACGGCCGCCCCAATTCGAGACTCCGGCCGATGCGGTCACTACGAACTCGGCGCCGAAGCCGACCGCAAGCATCTTCGCCTGGCGGCCGCTTCGAAGAGCTCGCCGACGTGATCTGACCGAACCCCGACACCAAACCGGCAGTCCGCGCCCGCCGATCGATCAACGAAACGGCACTCCTCGCCACCATCACCCCAACCCCCAGCTGGAATCCGAAGAGCCCCCAAACCCATAGCGCGCGAACATGAGCCAGTGACGAGCGGAACCGGGCCGGCCGACCGGTGCGGCCGGTCCGCCACGGTCTCATGGGTCACCAATCGCCGGCACCTTGCCACCGGTTGGCGGTCCGTCGTTCACCCGGTCTCCTCGGCCCACACCCGGCGGTGAGCGTCGACACCCCAGGCGTCGATGCGCTCACGGTCACGGCCTTCCCGGAGCGAAGCGTGCCCGCCCTTGGCCTCGAGTTCGGCGCTCCGTTCCCACCATTGACCGAACTCGACCTAGCCACCGCGGACCGCTCGAAGCCAATCAGCCGGCTCCCCCTGTGTCTCTGATGCCACATTCGCGCTGTCGGCGAAGGCCCGGAACACTCTGGTCAGCGCCCGATGTGGGCGGCGCAGGGGCTGTGCTGGTGGGCTGATCGGGTGGTCGAGCGGGGTCAGCGAGACACACACGGGCTGAGACCAGAGTTCGTGGTTTGAGCACGGTGAGCTCTGGCAGGTCCCGCTCCCATGCGCGTCACTGCAGTACTCGAGCGCCTTCTTCGCCACCGAGGGCTATGCGCCGCCCCGGGCGATCATTCGCGCCGATCCGCTCCACGGCATGAGACTCGTTGGTGCCGAAAGACAGGCCAACCCGCTCGCTTGTGTCCGTCGGAACCGTGGCGAGATCTAGCGGGTGGGCCCATGCGATGGGAGGAATGCACCGGGTGATCCTCACTGGCTGGCGGCCTCGCCCGCGGCGAAGCCGCCGAACGCCTCGACGCCTGGTGTAGGCGAGCACGATGCTGCCGGCTCGCCCGGTTCCTCAGTGCCGTACCCGCCATGGGTCAGCACTGCGTCCTGATCCTCTCGGTCATCGAACACGGATCCATGACGGAGAGTCACGGGAACCCGGGATGAGAACACTCTCATGTTCGTCTCATGTTCGTCTCATGTACGACCCTCATACTCAGAACACGAACCCAAGCGTGATCGGGACTGGTCCACCCAGTCAGAGACCGAATGGAAAGGGAGTGTCGTTTCCGGGGCGCTGGGTTGGAACAGCGACGGCCGTCGGTGCCATCAAGAGCTTCAACGGGTCCGACTACTCGTTTCAATACGGCAGCGGCAACAGCTACATGAAGACATGCGACATGGAGAGTGACAGTACCAAGGTGAAGTCCAAGACTGATAGGGACAACCAAGATCACGGTGAAGATGCTGCTGAGTATGTCGATGGCGTCAGCTTCAAGTGCGGCACTGCCAACATGAGCTACAGCATCTTCCGTCACCGGACGTGTGAGTGCCGGGCCTTGTGGAAAGGCCTTTAGGGCAACTGGGAGGCCGTCTAGCACCGGCCTTCTGACCTGACACAACCATCGTTGGTGGCCGCCGACCATCCGCCGGGTCGGCGGCCACCAGCAATCCAACCCATCGACCCGAAAGGAACCCCGATGGTCTCGATAGCGGCATCCGACACCAACCCCGGCCGCCAGCTTCGACGAGAGGAACACGCTTCGGGTACGTACACGGTCCGGGCCGTTGATTGTGTC
>JAAELU010000289.1 GCA_024226255.1 bacterium
CCAGGTCGCGAGTGCTGGTGCTCGTTCTCTGCAAACCGAGGGGTTGGATAATCTTTTCCTTGACTACATCATCCCAGTCTTTTCCCGTCGCCTTGGCTGCGACCTGGCCGGCGGTGAGAATCATGACGTTGTGATAGCCGAATCGGGATCGCAAACCCGCTACCTGGGCGAGGTGCCGCGCCTTGCGCACGATGTCGTCGCGGCTGACCGAGCCGAAGAAGATGATGTTGTTCGTCTCGACACCGCTGCGGTGGCTGAGGAGATCGCGCAGCGTCAACGCCTGGGTGACGTACGGATCGCTAACCCTGAAGTCGGGCAGATGATCGATGACCCTGTCGTCCCAGTCTAGCACTCCCTCATCAATCAATACTCCGATGACTGCCGAGCCAAAGGTTTTGGAAGTGGAACCGATGCCAAAGATCGTATTACCGTCAACGGCGGAGCCATCGCCGATGTCGCGATAGCCGTAGCCCTGCAGGTGCTCGACGCGGCCGTCCTTGACGACGGCGAGCGCGAGCCCGGCGACGTTCCAATCCACGAGGGCCGTCTCAATCGATGAGCCCAGTTCG
>JAAELU010000290.1 GCA_024226255.1 bacterium
CCGCCAAATCATGGTTGCCGCTTCACCCCTCTGGATCGCCGCGGTGGTGCAGAACCGGCCCGGCCGACAGCCGGTGGTGATCTCTTGTTGGTGTAGCCAGGAGATGTTGGCGGCGAAGGTTGACATCTCGGTGTCGCAGAAGGGTCGGCTTGCGGTGGCCACGAAGTCGGCGCACCCCAGGTTGGTGGCGCCCACCCACACGAGCTCCCAAGGCTCGGGCAATGGGCCGGCGGGTGAGGAGTCGTTGGGGTAGCTCGGAACCCAGCCATAGGCCTTTGCGTTGGCGAAGTTGTCGGCCGCCAACCATTGGTAGGCGGTGGTGTTCGAGAAGGTGAACTTGGTGCTGTTCGAGGATCGGATGTCGATCGCGTATGCGGTGTGATGCTTGGAATAGCCGGGAACAGCCACTGAGCGGAGCCGGGTGTTGATGGCGTCGTCGGATGTGCCGGCGAGGCGGCGCTTGAAGATCACGGTTTGGGTGGCGGCACTGCGATAGCCCGAAGTGACGATGAGGGTGTGGCCGGCGGCCGCCGCTCCGGTCTTGAGCGCGCTCCACGCGGCGGCGGCTTCCGGCTGGAGATACACGCCGTCGATGGCGACGAGATCACGGCTTGGTTCAGCACGACGGCGATAGCCACGTGACTCGCCGATGGATCGGATCCGGGCGTCGAGTACTGGGTCGCCGAAGATCGACGGTGGCAAACCGATTGGGGCTAGGCCCGGGAGTATCGCCTCGTCGAATACGGCGAGGAAGTCGTCGGGCGACAATGGGGCGGCGTCGGGTGAGGGCTCTGCGGCCACTTTGGGGGCCACGCCGACAGCTCCGGTTGTGAAGCCGGCGGTGATCCCGGCAAGCAGAGCAACCACCACCAGGGGCCTCAGCGGGTGGTGTCGCCCGAGCGAACGCGGCCTCGGTCTCTGTTCTTGTCTGTTGCTCATGCTGTTGCTGTTGAGCCCCATCCTCATCACCTTGTTGCTCCGAAGTGGTCTCTAGCAATCTCAACCAGTCTCTACCGGTCTCGACTGATCTCTACCGGTCTCTGTCGGTCTCTGTGGGGCCACTCTGAGTTTCCCCCGGACGCGTCGGGGCACGGATGAAACCCGGGGTGCTCAGATGCAAGTCGGCGATTCAGTTGTGGCCCGGCGGCGCGGATGACCCAGTTGCCGTGGCTGTCACGGGTGAGGATCTGGTTGTGATCGTGCACCAGGTGATGATGGTGTTTGCAGAGCAAGACGAGATTGTCGATGTCGGTGGGGCCTCGTTGGGAGCCTTCCCAGAAGATGACGTGGTGGGCTTCGCAGCGAGAGGCGGCGGCATTGCAGATGACGCAACCACCATCGCGGGCGATGAGGGCGCGCCACTGATCGTCGCTCGCAAGGCGCTGGCGGCGGCCGAGCCACAAGGGCTTGCCGTCGGTGTTGAACACGATTCCGAAGAGGTCGCTGATGCATGCCAGTCTCTCGAGCTCTGACTGCGGGATGGGACCGACATCGGGGATCTCGGCGGTGCCGTCGGCATGGGCTACGACCACCATCTGGTTGCGAACTGCAGGCGGCTGTTGGACGCCACGAGTGTCGACCGAACCCCTAGCGGCACCGATGAGAGCGGCGGCTACCGCGTCGGCGCGGCGTTGCTCCGGGGTTCGGGCCTCGCAGGCGCCATCGCGGCCCCCGTCTTGTTGGTAGAGCCGATTGGTGAGGGTGTCGACTGCGGATCGCACCTCGGCCCCGGTGACCTGATCGAACTCTGTGTGCAATACAGCCATGCCGGTGTCGTTGTCGAACATCATCGATCGTCGGGCGGCGAGCTGTCGTTTGGCTTCATCCTCGAGGTTTTGGGTTGAGATCTCGCGGCGCGTCCACGCGCGCACGTCTTTGGCCATGACATCGGCTGGGCGGGCCTTGGCGATGTCGAGCAGCCCGGAATCGGCCACCGCAGCGATCGAGGTGCGTTCGGCAGCGTGCGCCAGCGAATCGACGTGTTCGGCGGAGATCGCCCCATCCGCCAGGGCTTTGGCAGCGACCGGCATCTCGGAGAGCACTTCTGCTCGGCGGGTGCGACGGTCTGCCTCGCGCTGGGTGCATCGTGAGGAAGAGCGGATCATTGCCGATGCAGTCGGTCCGCCGTCGTCGAGTTTGGTCATCGACGACGCGACGCGGGCATCGAAGGCATCGAGTGCCGCTCGCAGGCGGGCAGACGCAGCCGCCAGGTCGCACAGCCCGCGGCGACCCAGTCCGGATGGCAAGGACTCGCCGAGTTCGGTCATCCACTCCTCAAACACGATTCACCCGCCTCTACAGCCGTGGGGAAGTGCCAATGATGTGGGCCAAGCGGAGAATCGGGCTTGGCGACCGAGTGATGTCACTCTAGCGGGAGGGTTGAGCAAAAGCAAACATATGTTCGTGTCTGTTCTGGATCCCCGACTTCTCTGTTCGGGTGGGCCCCGCCCGGCCTCAGCTGTCGCTCAGAGCACTGCGCAAGGTGTCGAGGATCGATGCTCGGCTCCAGGTGGCGTGGAGGTAGGGCACGCCGACGGCGTCGAGGCCGTGGCTTGTGGTGTGGCCGCAGTGGGTCCAAATCAGCACGACGATGTCGCGTTCGGGGTCGACGGCGGCGGCCCAGTCGAGGGGTGGCGACTTCTTTCGCTCACTCTCGTGCCAGCGAAGGTCTTTGAGCCCGAGGTCGGTCTCGAGTTGGTCGGCCCAGGGCTGGCGGTGGCCGCCGACCACGTGGAGGACCTTGCCGGTGACAGACGGCCGCAACGAAGCTGCGGCATCCTCGTCGCGCTTCTGGCGCCATTCCTGGAAGTCGGTGAGGTCGTCGAGCACGGCCCGGAGCCGTTCGACCGCAGCGTCGACCTCGGTGTCGTTGTCGGCGGGCCAGCGCTCTCTCAGGGTGAAGGCAAGCTCGGCGGCGAGGTCGCCGTCGCCCAGACCGGCCGCTTCGGCCACGGCTTCGAGGAGCAGATCGCGGGCGGTATTGATGGTGGCGGGGTCGTCGAGGAACATGCGGGCGGTCGCGGCGCGCAGGCGGACCTGATCGATACG
>JAAELU010000291.1 GCA_024226255.1 bacterium
GCGGTCCTCGCCATCGTCGCTCTGATGGCGTTGCCCGCCTCGCTGTCCGCCAAGGAGATCCCCGAGAGCTTCCCCCAGGACATCGTCATTGCCGATTACATGGTCCCCAAGTCGGTGATGGATGTGCGAGGTAACTTCCGGATCAACCTACACGCCAGAAGCAAAACTGTGGGCGAGATCGCCGGGTGGTTCAAGGCCGAGATGGCCAAGCAGGGCTGGACCCTCGACGAAAAGCACAACGTTTCCGAGACCGACGCGACTCTTCCGTTCACCAAGGACGGGCGCATCTGTGCGATCGTGGTAACGAGTGCCGTGCTGAACGTCGCGGGGAAAATGGATCACTCGACCCGCGGGATCACGATCCAGACGGCGATGAAACCCGCCGCCCCGAGACCCGTCAAAGTCAAGAAATAGGCGCAGCTACTGTCGCGCTGCGATCTGAGCCGAGACGAGCGTCGCGATCGCCTCGTTTTCCAGCGTGCGTTCGGGATCCGAGAGGACCTGCCGCAGAATGGCCGCCGCTTCTGCGCTCTTATCGGCTTGACCGAGCATGATCGCTTTCTGGATCAACAGGTCGCCTCGAGTCGTCGCATCCGGTGAGTGGCTGAGCCCCTGTTCAATGGCTCGCAATCGATCCTTGGGGTCCTTCGTCATCGCAGCCAGCAACTGCCACCCAGGCGGAAACTTCGGATTGTCCTTCAGGATCGCCATGAGTACGGAACGCTTCTTATCGGCGTCCGATTCCAACTCGAGCAACACGTACTCGAGGTAGACGCCGGGAGTGACAAGTCCTTCTCGCTCTCTGCGAAGACAGTCCACGGCAACCTTGCTGGTAAAAAATCCACGAGGAGCGAGACGATCGACTTGCCGGTAGTGTTCTTCGGCGGCAGCAGCATCGCCCTTGAGAAGGTACGCGAAGGCTGCGTCGTAGCGAGGATACGGCCACTCGGGATCAAGCTCGGTAGCCCTCGCGAACAACTCGATCGCCCGGTCGTGCTCTCCACCGTGACCGGCTGTTCGCCCTTTCTCGTGTAGCTCCTGCGCTTCCGTGCCTACATCCCGATCCGAAACGATCTCGTAGCCAACCCCACCAACCACCTTGGACAGATCGGCGGCACCGACAGGATTACCCTGTTCGTCGTGAAAAACGATCCGGAACTGATCATCCGCCGGCCGGTCCGGAGTGCCACCGAACGTCGTACCGACTGCCAGTGACACGCAAAAGATCGCGGTGCCTAATCGGAAATATCTCATGGTCGCCTCTCGGCTCTAGTA
>JAAELU010000292.1 GCA_024226255.1 bacterium
CGATAACACCGGTACTGCCAGTGGAACCGATCCAGGTGGTAACCCGGTCGATGATCCAGACGATGAGACGGTCCCGGTCGACCAGACTCCGTCCATCGCACTGGTGAAGTCGTTGCTCTCGAACGCCGACGAGGACGCTTCTGGGGACGTGAGCGTTGACGACACCCTGACGTACGAGTTTGTCGCCACAAATGACGGCACGGTGACGCTAGATGGCGTGACAGTCACGGATCCGCTTGTGGGCCTGTCGGCACTGACTTGTGTACCGGTGGCCGGCTCAACCCTGGCCCCGACCGAGTCGATGACTTGCACAGCCACCTACTCGGTGACGCAGGCAGACGTGGATAACGGTCAGATCGATAACACGGCGACCGTCAATGCCACCGATCCGGGCGGCAACCCGGTGGACGACACTGACGACGAGACCGTTCCGGTGGTTCAGAATCCGGTGATCGGCCTGGCTAAGACTGTCACAGTGGTTGTGAACAACGGTGACGGCACCTACACCGTGACGTTCAGCCTTGTTGCCGAGAACCTCGGTGACGTGACACTGAGCGCCCTGGTACTAACCGACGACATCGTCGGCCAGTTCGTCGGACTCAGCCCGACCGGCTTCACTGCGACCGACGGTTCGCTCGCTGCGAGTGGAACGTGGGATGGCACGGCGGCGAGCAACATCCTGGTGGCAGGCCAGATGCTGGCCCCGGGACAGACCGGTGATGTCACGATTACGTTCACGGTGACGCCAGGTGCGATCACGTCCCGCGACAACAACGCCGATATCGCTGGTACTCCTCCGGGTGGCGGTTCGGTCGTTGACACGTCAACGTCCGGTATCAATCCTGACCCGAACGATGACGACGATCCCGATGAAGAGGACCCGACGCCGGTCAACTTCGCGGAAGCGCCGATTATCGGCCTCGCCAAGCGGGTGACCAGTGGCCCGACCAGCAACGGCGACGGCTCGTTCGACGTCACATACGAACTCATCGCCTCCAACCTCGGCGACACCGATCTGCTCGGCCTGCAGATAACAGATGATATGTCGGCGACCTACGCCGCGGCCGATGCCTTTGTCGTTCTGTCGGTAACCAGCGGCGACTTTGCCGTCAACGGCGCCTACGACGGCTCGGGCGATGTCAGTCTCTTGGCGGGAACGGACACGCTGGCCATCGGTGCCTCGGGTGCCGTCCAGGTAACCGTTGAGGTGACGCCAGGGGCATTCCTCGGACCGTACGAGAACGAAGCGACCGCAACCGCGACCAGCCCCGGCGGTGTCGACGTTACGGACGACTCACAGGATGGTGTCGATGTCGACCCCGATGGCAACGGTGACCCGGGCGACAACTCGGATCCGACGCCGGTCACGTTCCCGGTCGACGACTTCGACCTGACAATCACAAAGACAGGACCGGGCGAGGTCAACGACGGCGACTCTGCCACTTGGTCGATAGTTGTCACCAACCTCGGCCCGGGGACGGCGCCGGCGCCGATCGTTGTGACCGACGTGCTGCCCGCAGCTCTCGAGTTTGTCTCGGCGTCCGGTGCCGGATGGGTGTGCGGGGCAGTTGGCCAAACTGTCACCTGTACCCGTGGAGCGGATCTCCCGGTTGCTGGTTCCGCTTCAATCACGCTCGAGACTCTGGCCTTCGGCGAAGAGGGCGACGAGGTCGTCAACCCAGCTTCCGTTGAGTCGCAGGGCCTGATCATCGAGACGATTGTCGACAACAACGATGACGACGCCACCCTGGTGATTGGCGTGTTGCCGGCTACCGGGCGCAACCTGCTGTCCTTCGCCTGGGTTGGCATCCTGATGCTGCTCGCCGGTGGCCTGCTCATCCTCGGGGCGCAGCGTCGAGCCGATCGTCTGTGGATCGAACAGGGCATCAGGGCTTAGCGCAGATCTGTTGGGGTAGAGCGTCTCTAGGCGGCCCGTTCCTTGGGAGTGCTGCGCGAGAGGTACTACTTGGGCTCGAAGGCGAGTTTGCCGTCTTCGACCACGACCTGCACGTGGTCGCCTTCGACATACGTACCGTCCAAGATCTGCAGCGCCAGTGGATCTGCGATCGACTTCTGGAGCAGTCTCTTGAGGGGCCGGGCGCCGTAGCTGGGGTCGTAGCCCTCGCTCGCCAGCCAGTCGGCGGCCTCATCGGTGAGCGTGAGTTCGATTCGGCGCGCCTCCATCCGAGTCTGCAGGGAGCGGAACTGAATCGTCACGATCTGGCGCAGATCCTCCTCCGAGAGGCGGTCGAACACGAGGATGTCGTCGACCCGGTTGATGAACTCGGGCCGGAAGTGGGCCCGCACGGCGGTCATCACCCGCTCTGTGACCACCTCATTGGGCAAATCCGGGTCGATCAATTCGGATCCCAGGTTGGACGTCATGATCAACACCGTATTGGTGAAGTCAACGGTTCGTCCTTGACCATCGGTAAGTCGGCCGTCGTCCAGTAGCTGGAGCAGCGAATTGAACACATCCGGGTGCGCCTTCTCGACCTCGTCGAGCAGGACAACGCTATACGGACGTCGCCGCACAGCTTCTGTGAGCTGTCCGCCCTCGTCGTAGCCGACGTAGCCGGGCGGCGCTCCGATCAACCGGCTGACAGAGTGCTTCTCCATGTACTCAGACATATCGATCCGCACCATGGCCCGCTCGTCATCGAAGAGGAAGTCCGCAAGGGCCCGCGCCAGTTCGGTCTTGCCCACGCCGGTCGGGCCAAGGAAGATGAAAGACCCGATGGGACGGTTTGGATCGGACAGACCTGCCCGGGAGCGCCTGATGGCATTGGCCACCACGTCAACCGCGTCGTCCTGTCCGATCACACGCTCGTGCAGCACGGTCTCGAGGCGAATGAGCTTCTGAATCTCGCCCTCCATCAGCCGGCTCACGGGCACGCCGGTCCACCTACTGATGACGTCGGCGACATCCTCTTCAGAGACCTCCTCCTTGAGCATCTTGAGGTTGGCCTGCAGCTTTTCGAGGCCCTCCTGTTCGGAGGCGAGCGCTGATTCCAAATCGGGCAATGTGCCGTAGCGCAGTTCGGCAGCTCGCTGCAGGTCACCGGAGCGCTCGGCCTGGTCGGCGGCGCCGCGCGATTCCTCGATCTGCAGCTTGGTGGTCTGGATCGCTTCGATCGCGTCCTTCTCCAGCTGCCAATGCGCGGTCAGTCCCGTCAGATCCTCACCAAGATTGGCCAGTTCCTCCTCAATCGAAACGAGCCGCTGGGCGGAGACATCATCGGTTTCCTTGCCCAACGCGTTCCTCTCTATCTCGAGCTGGCGCTGCCGTCGGGTCAGCTCGTCGATCTCCTCCGGCATCGAATCAATCTCGATACGTAGCCGGGATGCCGATTCGTCGATGACATCAATCGCCTTGTCGGGCAGATGTCGCGAGGTTATGTAGCGATCGGACAGGACAGCGGCGGCCACAAGAGCCGTGTCGGTAATCCGAACTCCGTGGTGAACCTCATAACGTTCCTTGAGGCCACGCAGGATCCCGACCGTATCGTCAACGCTGGGCGCTTCAACCAGAACGGGCTGGAAACGACGCTCTAGCGCGGCGTCCTTCTCGATGTACTTGCGGAACTCGTCGAGCGTGGTGGCGCCAATCATGCGGAGTTCGCCGCGCGCCAACATCGGCTTGAGCATGTTGGAGGCGTCCATCGATCCCTCAGCGGCTCCGGCGCCGACGATGGTGTGCATCTCGTCGATAAAGGTGATGATGCCGCCGGCGGCAGCCTTGATCTCATCGAGGGTGGCCTTGAGCCGCTCCTCGAACTCGCCGCGATACCTGGCTCCGGCCACCATTGCTCCCAGATCGAGAGCGATCAGTCGTTTGTTCTTGAGGCCCTCAGGGACATCGCCGTCGACAATGCGCTGTGCCAGACCCTCGGCAATCGCAGTCTTGCCGACGCCCGGTTCACCGATGAGGACTGGGTTGTTCTTGGTTCGGCGCGATAGAACCTGAATCACGCGCCGGATCTCCTCGTCGCGGCCGATGACGGGATCGAGCTTGCCTTGCGCGGCGAGCTGCACCAGATCGCGGCCGAACTGTTCGAGCGGCGCCATGGTGTCCTCGGGGTTCTGCGAGGTGACACGTTGCGATCCACGCACTTCAGCTAGGGCTCCGAGGATCGTGTCGGGGTCGATCCCCAATGACCGCAATCCCGAACCAATGGCTCCCGAGTCGCCGGCCAGAGCCATCAGTATGTGCTCAATGGAGATGTAGCTGTCTTTGAGCTTAGCCTTCTCGCTATCGGCGGCATTGAGAATGGCGATCGTGGCGGAGGAAAACGAGACTTCGCCGCTGTCGCCGTACACCTTGGGGGTGGAGTCGAGCTCCCTGAGCGCCAATGTGTTCACGTCGCTCGGATTGACGCCAAGCTTGGCGAACAATGGCAGGACAATCGTATCTGGCTGGCCGGCAATCGCCTTCAGAAGGTGGCCGGGGTGAACCTCTTGGTGTTGGAGGCTGCCGGCCGCTTGGCGCGCATCGAAGATCGCTTGCTGCGACTTTTGTGTGAAGTTGTTTATATCCATGTTCACCCCGATTCAGAACGGTGCACTATCTACAACGTCCGGTGAGCGGCAATCTTCCAAGAAATCTGAGTCATAGACTATCAGATATCGAGCAGTCCTTCCGTTCGTGCGTAGATTCCGGCCAATATCGGCCCGAATCTACGCTGGAACGGAGAGAGCGCCGCTAGCTTGGTGTGCAATGGATATCGGCAGCAAGTGGGTGTGGGCACAGTTCATTGTGCTATTGCTGATTGCAGTCTCAGTCCTTGTGTTTGGCGGCGACCCACAGGTTGGTGCCACGATCATCGCTCTGGCGCTATTCGTCGCCGGACAGGGGATCGCCATCGCCGCCGCCCTCAAGATGCGTGTGTACCTGACAGCCCATCCAGCTCCGGCGCGTGGCGCAGCTCTGCTGCGAGATGGGATCTACGGCAAGGTTCGCCACCCAATGTATGGCGGAGTCATTCTCATGGCATCCGCCGTCTCTGTTTTTGATCTCAACGTCGTGGCTGGGTTGCTCACGGTCGGTCTGGTGGTTCTCTTCTTCGGCAAGTCCCGATATGAGGAGTCGTTGCTGACAGAAGCCTTCTTGGGCTATGCCGAGTACCAAAAACAAGTCACGCGGCGCTTCATCCCCTGGGTCCTCTGAACCTGGGTCCTCCGAAACCAAGGTCCTCTGAAAGTTTGCAACTTGGCGGCATTCTTGGTGTCATAGCTGTGCAACATTTGTGGGCACTAGAAGGAGAGAGCTTTGAAGAAGCTGATTAAGGAATTTAAGGACTTCGCGTTCGGCGGCACCCTGGTCGAGGTCGCGGTCGCTTTGGTTATGGCATTAGCCCTAGTTGCGCTGATTGGCGGTCTCGTAGACCACGTTCTGATGCCAATCGTGGGAATCATCTTTGGGAAGCCGAGCTTCGATTCCGCGTTGGTGCTGACCATCAACGACTCGAACATCCGATTCGGTTCCTTCCTCACAGAGCTGGTGACGTTCGCCGGAATCGCACTCGCCGTCTACTTCTTCGTCGTGAAGCCTTACAAGGCCTATCAAGCCCGAGTTGCGGCCGGCGAGGAAGAGCCTGCAGCCGGTCCGACCGAGCTCGATCTGCTCACCGAGATCAGGGACTCCCTCGCCAAGGGCTAGTTCAGAAGCCGAGAACGATTAATCGGAAGCCCCGGGCACACTGCCCGGGGCTTGCTTCTTTTGCCAAATAGGGGAATCTGCGGCGCAAGTCGGCGGTTGCACACGACAGCCAGGATCCCAGTTCGCAGTTCGAGGAGACACGATGGCCAAGGCGGTTTGGAACGGAGCGGTGCTCGCCGAGAGCGACAACACCGTGATGGTGGAAGGCAATCACTACTTCCCTCGGGACACAGTCAACGAGGAATACTTCACCGAGGCCAGAGCAACGAGCCGCTGCCCGTGGAAGGGTAAGGCCAACTACTTCGACGTGACTGTCGATGGCGATGTGAATACGGGTGCGGCCTGGATATACCACGAGCCGAAGGCGGCGGCCACAGACATCAAGGACCACGTGGCTTTCTGGCGTGGCGTTCGCGTAGAGGCCTAGAGGACGATTGACTCGCCGTTGGCGAGTTGGACGACGAAGGCAATCACGATTGTCGACCGACTGGGCCAGTCGCCTAGCGTCGTCATGGCTCGCATGTTGGCCTCCGGACGGAACAGTTTCCATTCGTCCCCGGGAGCTCCGCGCACCAATAAGTTGAGATTGGGGCGGGCCGAGAGCGCTCGGTTTTCGTAGTCGAACCCTTCCATCTCGACGACTGCGATATCCAGTTCGTCGCACCGAGTGATGAGCGCCTCAGAGACCTTCTTGGAGAAGAACCCTTCACCGTCCTCGTTGCGGTAGGTTGCCTGCTCGTCGAACTCTTCGGCGAGGTTCTCGACGACATCACTGTCGGGCTCGCCGTCCGCGGCGGCCTGGACGCGGGTCCGGAGGTCGTCCAGCTCGTCTTCGCTGAACATGTCCGGCGATACGATTTGGTCGGCCATCTCGAGGATGCGCTGGAAATCCCGCAGATCGAGATCGAACGGATCGCCCTCAGCATCCGCAAAGACCTGCACTATGGGAGTGTCGTCGTCCCAGAAGACGTAGCCGACAAACTCGTTCTCGCGCCACAGTTCGACGATCGGTTCGTCGAAGTCTTCGTGGTCTTTCTCGGTGAGTCGTAGGGGAATCATGAGGAAGAGAGTACAAAGTACAACGTAAAACGTACAACGTAGGGCCGACCTCGCTCGAGGCTCAATATGCTGTACTTGCTACGTTGGACTTGCCGCCGGAACGAAGCGACTCACAGCAGCACCAGCAATCCGGCGCCGGCCAAGTAGATCAGCCCGGCGAGGAGCGGGTAGTTGGATATCGCCGTCTCCACTCGAGTGGATTCCCATGGCTGGCCGTATCGCAAGAGGTGATAGATGCTGTTGACGATGGGGCCTACGGTCAGCATTGCGAGTCCGGCGATGCCCAGGCCGGTCGAGTAGGCGGTTCGTAGGCTGACCGGTTCACACCGGCTGGGGAACACCGAGTAGCGCTCACACAAATCGATGTAGTTCCTGTCGACGTAGCTAGCGATCCACAGGGTTAGTAGGGCCCCGCTGATTACGAGAAGCGGAAATCGTACGGCTCGCGTAGAAGACACCCAGCGAATCGCTCGAATAAGGGGTCGACGCCGGGCGTCGGTCCCAGTTGCCTCCATGACGTCAGCTTAGGCCTAGGACAGATGTGAGATATGAGATGTGGGGAACGCCTGCGGCGTTCCTTGCGAGTTTGGCTAGCGCCAAACTCCGGTCATGTGAGAAGGACAGAAAGATGAGTGAGGAAGAGGCGTGAGGAATTGGCGTCTCGACATCTACGTCTCGGCCAGGACCTCCGGCTCCCAGCCTGACATCTGACATTTGGACCTCACCTCCATGCACTGGCCCGCGACGTTGTTGAAGGACGTGACGCCCACTCGGAGATGCCTCAGGGCCGGAAAGGGAATCCCCGGATGATGTCGGGAAGATTGCGCCGGCTACCGGGCTGCATTCCGCTCGAAGACGGCGGGGCTCCGGCATATCGGGCCTCGGCTTCCCCGAGGAGGCGACGCAGTCTCTCGACCTGGCCCCGAAGCCGCAGATTCTCGTGCTGTAGCGCCAGGATCCGTCGGACCCCTTCGAGGTTGACGCCGGCGGCAGTCAGTTCCTGAATCAGACCGAGCCGTGCCAGATCCTCATCGGAATAGCGGCGGGTGCCGCCCGGCGTGCGGAATGGCTCAATCAGCCCTTTGCGCTCGTAGATACGCAAGGTCTGGGGGTGAACTCCCGCCAGCTCGGCGGCGACGGAGATGATGTAGACGGCCTCTGTCCTTCTAGCCATTTCAGACTCCTAGGTGTGCGCGTGGGTCGCCATCGGGACCGTTGTCACGGAACTTCTCGAGCAGTGCTCTCTGCTCGTCGGTCAGTTCCTTGGGCACCACGATTTCCACAACGACCAGCAGGTCTCCAGCCGTCTCGGTGACGCCGACGACTCCCCGCCCGGCGACTCGGAAAGTCTTGCCGTGGGCGGTTCCTGGCGGGATACGCAGCTTCACGGTCCCCTCCAGAGTAGGCACTGTGATGTCGGCACCCAGGGTCGCCTCGGCGAAGGTGATCGGAGCGGTCAGACGCAGGTCACGCTTGCCGGATCTCTCGAATATGGGGTGGGTGCCGACGTTGACGACTACGTAAAGGTCGCCGGCGGTGCCTCCCATAGTCCCGGAGGCGCCCTTCCCTTTGACGCGGATGCGGGTGCCGTCGGCTACGCCCTTCGGGATCCGCACCTTGACGGTCTGACCATCGATGTTCATCTCGCGAGTGACTCCCGAGATCGCCTGGTGGAAAGTCAATCCGAGCTCTGTGGTGAGATCCCGTCCCGGGGTGCGCCGGCTTGTCGCCTGTCGTCCGAAGATGTCAGTCAGCCCACCGAACAGATCAAACGGGGAACCTCCGGCCGCTCCACCGAACAGGTCCTCTACCCGGACCTGCTGCTGGCCGGCCCCTCCGGCACCGCCCGAGAAATACCCCATCGCACGAACCTTGTCGTACTCGGCGCGCCGGGTGGAGTCTCCAAGCACCTCGTACGCCTCGTTGATGTCTTTGAAGCGCGCTTCAGCCGTGGCGTCGTCCTTGTTGGCATCCGGGTGGTTCTGCTGAGCTAGCTGCCGAAATGCCTTCTTGATGGCCTTGTCGGACGCGTCCTTATCGACCCCGAGGGTCTTGTAATAATCGCGTTCGAGCCATTCCTTGCGCATGGCGGCTACTCGCCGGCTCCTTCACTGTGCTCGACTGTGACCAGGGCTGCCCGGAGGACACGGCCGCTGAGCGTGTATCCGCGGCGCAACTCGTTAGCGACAACGAGGTCACCCTCTCCGGCAGCTGTCGGCCCTGAGACGGCTTCATGAACCGCCGGATCAAAGACAACACCAACGGACTCGATAGCCTCGAGTCCCTCGGCCCTCAGCAATTCCAGCAGCTGGGTACGGGTGCTCTTCATTCCATCGAGGATCCTGTCCTCGGATTCTGTCTGTGGGTCGTATGCCAGGGCGGCGTCAAAACTGTCGAGGGTCGGCAGCATCTCCATAATGAGTCGTTGGGCGGCTCGCTGCACGAGATCGATTCGATCGCGGTCGGCCCGCTTCCGGTAGTTGTCGAACTCCGCGGCGATCCGCTGCATTGTTTCGAGGTACTCGCCCGACTCCTGGCGTGCAACGAGAACTGCTCCCAGGAGCACTTGCTGCGCCTCAGCCTCATCGGCCGGTAGGTCCAGTCCGAGGTCGGCCGGACCAATCGCTATCGGGGCGGGCGCCTCCTCGATGACAACGTCGTCTGCCGCAGCCCGCTCTCCGCTAGGAGTCTCCGTCACGAATCGCTCCCATCGGCGTCGTCATCCTCGACGATCTCGGCCTCGACGACATCGTCGTCGTCGCCGCCGCTGTCATCATCGCCAGGGGCTCCTTCGGCCTGCTCGGCTTGGCTGGCCTCGTAGATCCGCTGGCCCAATATCTGACTCGCCGTCATGAGTTCGGTCGTCGCTGTTGTCAGCGAATCGGTTGCGGCGTCCTCGGCCACGAGCTTGCGTAGATCGGCGACTTTGGTTTCGAGGTCGGCCTTCTCCTCGTCGCTCAGCTTGTCGCCGTGCTCAGAGAGCTGTTGATCGATTGTGTATGCGGCGTGATCGGCCTGGTTGCGAGCGTCCACGTGAGCCCGCCGCTCGGCGTCCTCATTGGCGTGGGCCTCGGCGTCGTCGACCATCGTTTGGATCTCGTCCTTGTCGAGAGCAGTCCCACCGGTGATAGTCACCTGTTGGGTGGCTCCGGTGCCAAGGTCCTTCGCCGATACGGAGACGATGCCGTTGGCGTCGATGTCGAAGGTCACCTCGACCTGGGGCACGCCACGCCGGGCCGGGGCGATCCCCTGCAACTTGAAGCGTCCCAGCGACTTGTTGTCAGAAGCCATGGCGCGTTCGCCCTGGAGCACGTGAATCTCGACTTCTGGCTGGTTGTCAGCTGCGGTGGTGAAGATCTCACTGCGCCGGGTGGGAATAGTGGTGTTGCGCTCGATCATCTTGGTCATGACCGAACCTTCGGTCTCGACACCCAAGGTCAGCGGGGTGACGTCGAGTAACAGGATCCCCGACACATCACCAGTGAGAACTCCCGCCTGGATGGCAGCTCCGAGAGCTACCACCTCGTCGGGGTTGACGCCCTGGTGAGGGTCTTTTCCGGCCAATTCCTTGACCAGGTCCAGCACAGCCGGCATCCGAGTTGAACCGCCAACCAGGATTATCTGCTCGATGTCGCCAACAGACAGGCCGGCGTCCTTGACGGCCTGCTGAAATGGCTTGCGCGTACGCTCCACAAGGTCCTTTGTCATCCGCTGAAACTCGAGGCGACTCAACGTCTTCAACAGGTGGATGGGACCCTCGTTGGTTGCTGTGATGAAGGGGAGGTTGATCTCGGTCTCGTTGACCGACGACAGCTCGATCTTGGCCTTCTCGGCAGCCTCCTTGAGGCGGGTCAGCGCCATGGGGTCGCCGCTCAGGTCGACGCCGGATTCGTTCTTGAACTCAGTCACGAGCCATTCAATGATTCGCTCGTCCCAATCGTCACCGCCAAGCTGGGTATCTCCAGAAGTCGCCTTGACTTCGAAGACACCCTCGCCGATTTCGAGCACAGAGACGTCGAACGTTCCGCCTCCGAGGTCGAAGACGAGGATGGTTTGATCGCCGCCCTTGTCGAGGCCGTACGCCAGGGAAGCCGCGGTGGGCTCGTTGACGATGCGCAGCACCTCGAGCCCCGCAATCTGGCCGGCTTCCTTGGTGGCTTGACGCTGGGCATCGCCGAAGTAGGCCGGTACTGTGATGACAGCCTGATCGACGGTCTCTCCGAGATAGGCCTCGGCATCACGCTTGAGTTTCATCAGGATTCGGGCCGAGATTTCTTGAGACGTGTACTTCTTGCCGTCGACCTCGCTGCCCCAGTCGGTGCCCATATGGCGCTTGACGGAACGGATAGTGCGTTCCGGGTTGGTGATCGCCTGGCGCTTTGCCTGGTCACCCACGAGGACCTCGCCACTCTTGGCGAATGCGACAACCGAAGGGGTAGTGCGTTGCCCTTCAGCGTTGGCAATGACGCGAGGGTCGTTGCCCTCCAATGTGGCGACAACCGAGTTGGTTGTGCCCAGATCGATACCTACGGCGCGTCCCATGAGGCTCCTTTGTCTAATCCGAGAGTGTTGGTTCGTTTCAGCCCCGCCGCGGCAGCGCCGAGGAAACGTTCTAAGTGTTTACAGAGTTTATAACCTGAGTGCCCCATTGTCATATTCCGGCTTTGTTGTATCCCGGGGAACTTTTTGGCCGGTGTCGGGGTCATATCGCAGGCAACACAAACGCACGTTTATTACAGAGGCACCCAAGGAGCCCCCGTTGAGCAGCATCTATCAAGATCACACGGCCCTAGATCGGGTGCATCTCAGCGCCCGCTTCGGGGTCAACAGTGCCGTCTCCGGTCTCAGCCGGCCAACTTATTTGCCGCCGAAGATCGTGGATGTGACCATGGCGCAGCGGGCTGCAATCTGTCGTGACGCCAATTGTGCGACTTCCAAGACTCTGTCCGATTCGCCGTCCTAGCGGATTTTCCGGTTGCCTATCAGCTTGCGGTCTCGCTCCGATTGCCGGAAGTACACGGCACGGCTCCGGACATAGTTAACTGTTGGCCGATGACGACGGCCATGAGCCGATTGCCGAGGAGGGGACTCCCGATTTGAACGATGAATCACGTCACAGGCGCCCTCTGCCGCGCTCGGTGTGGATTCTGGGATTTCTCTGGTTGGCTGCGACTGCCGGCGCAGTCCTATGGGGAATCTCCCACGAAGAGGACGACCTTACGGACCGGGCGGCGCAAGCCCTCGACGGGCAATCGGTCAGTGTTGACTTCGTTGGTCGCGATGCCCACATATCCGGTCTGGTGTCAACAGCAGCCGACCTCGACCGAGCCGTCGCCACTGCGCGGCAGGTGTGGGGGGTGCGCCGCGTCGAAAGTGACGGCGTCAGCATTGCTGCCGGTGACGCATCGCAGGTGCCAACCGAAATGTCCCCACCTTTCGTGGCGATCTCGATAGAGGAAGGCAACGTCGTCATGTCGGGCACGGTGCCGGATCCCGCTACAGCGGACGCCATCATCCGAGCGGCGCGAGCGCGCTGGGGCGGCGACAATGTTGCTGACCAGTTGATAGTCGGATCCAATACCAGCGGTGCAGCTTGGCTGGCCGGAATCACCCGGGCCATAGACGGACTGGATGCTCTCGAATCCGCCCAGATCGAGGTCGACGCCGGCGGCGTCTCGATCCGAGGTGATGTGGCCTCCGAGGACATCCGGCGCGGTATCGAGGAGTCGCTCACCAGCGCCTTTGGAGCGGACATCGCCATTGACAATCAGCTGCTGGTCGCCGATCTGGCCGATCCCAGCTTCGAGGCTGAACTGATCGATGGTGGCATCGTCCTGCGCGGCCTGCTCCCCGACCGGGAAACCGTCGATGCCATCGTCGCCGGAGCGGTTGGGGTCTATGGATCCTCACAGGTCACCGACCAGATGATTGTCGGCCCCGCCACAGCTTCCCCTGGCTACTTGACAACGCTCCCCAGCGTCTTCGGGGCGATCGATGGCCTCAATCCGTGGCGCTTGAGTCTGGTAGCCGGAAAAGCGACGATTACCGGTCTCGCAGTCAGCGATAGCGCCATTGCCGGCACGGTCGATCGGTTGACATCTGCGCTGGGCACAGGCGGCCTGTCGCTCGAGAGCGAGCTCGAAGTCGACCCGAGCGCGGTGGCCGCGGTCCTCACCGAACTCCTCCAGGGAACCGCCACGTTTGAGGTCGCCAGTGCCCGGTTGTCTGCAGAAGCGATGGTGCTGCTCGATTCGGCGATCGAAATACTTCAGGACAACCCGACGACGGTGTTGACGGTCGAAGGTCACACCGATGACGTGGGCACAGAGGAGGACAATCGTCTATTGAGCGAGGCCCGGGCGCAGGCGGTGGTCGACTACCTCGTGGCAGGGGGAGTTGCTGAGGAACGACTCGCTGCCGTTGGATTCGGCGAGTCGCAGCCGATTGCGGACAACGGAACCGCCGACGGTAGGTCCGAGAACAGACGGATTCAGTTTGTGGTCGAACAAGGAGACAGTTGATGCGAGGCACCGAATACGCCATTGCAGAGATCATCTGGTGGATGCTCGCCGCCGCGGTGATCGGCGCCGTTATCGGCTGGATGCTGCGGTACTGGTACGGGGGAGGACGATCCCGCAAGGAGGCCGAGGCGAAGATCGAGGCCCAGAAGGGCCGCTACTCGGAAATCTCCGAAGAGTTGGGCAAGTGGAAAGTCAAGGGTGAGAAGCTCGTCAACAACCTCGATGAGAAGACCAGCGAGTTGGCGACGATGGCCGAGAGCCGCGGTGAACTCGAGACTTCCCTGGCAACGGCAACCAACGAGTTGGCGGCGTTGCAGGCCACCCATGCTGCATGTGGAGTAACGGCCGAGGGCCACGCCGGTGAAATCGCCGCGTTGGAGTCGAGGATCGCCGAGCTGTCCGCCTCCAATCGCGAGTTGCAGGATCAAGTAGCGGCTTCCGTCGCGGCCCACGCTGTGGGGAGCGATCTCGAATCCTTGGCTGCTGCCGAAGAGGAGGACGCCGACGCATCCGGGCAAATGGCAATGGAGACCGAAACCGCCGTCATGGCAGTTGCCACACCACCACTTACCCGCTTCGGGACTGCGGGGGCCGACCACACGGACGATCTGAAGGTCATCAACGGAATCGGGCCCAAGCTCGAGGGTGTCCTCAACGGCTATGGCATTGAGTCGTGGGAACAGTTGGCGGAGCTGAGCGAGGACGAGATCACAGCCGTTGACGAAGCTCTCGAAGAGTTCCCGGGGCGTATCCAGCGCGACGAATGGGTGCAGCAGGCGACCGACCTCATCAGGCGTTTCCCTGAAAAGGTGGATCGACCCGACAGGAAGGCATTCCTCAACGAGTCTCCGTCCCAATAGAGCTCGTCAGCCCTCGGAATAAGCCGGCAGCAGCTCCACGAACCGAGCGTCCCCGTCGCCGACGGCTGGCCGGTGACGACGTCCGTCAACTGATCAAGGTGAGCGTGCCATCGGGCTCCGCTTCTATCGTGGGAGCGTGAATCTCTTGCCGACTCTTGACGATCCGCGATTGTTACCGCTACTACTACCGATCTACGTTGCCCGGTCCGACGGCGAGTTGAGTGACGCCGATTCGGAGCACCTACACGATCGGCCGTGGCACCTCGAGTTGCTCGAGTGGAGGGCGGCCCACCAGGTTGCGGCGCCGGCGGCACGGATCAAGAAGCGTGCAAACGAGAATCCAGCGCAACGTGGAGTTCTCAATCTGATGTGCGACCTTCACGTTCTCACCAGGATCGAGCACGACCGCGGCCAGCTCCTCGAACACGGGCAAAATGCGGCTGCGACCTCGAAAGCCGTCCGTAGGCCGGCGATCGAGCTGTCGGCCGAATCCCGAGCCCATGCCCGAGACCTCGTTGACACCTTCTTGATTCCCGACGCCGCGCTGGCTGCTCCGATTGCACGATGACGGCGGCAACTCTGGCTCCTGAACGGATTATCACCGAGGATGAGTCGGAACTCCTGGACGTGGCGCGTCCGTGGAACGTCGTGGTCTGGGACGACCCAATCAATCTCATGTCATACGTCACCTTCGTCTTCAGGAAAGTGTTCGGCTACAGCAAGGCGAAGGCAACACGCCTGATGCTTCAGGTCCACAACGAGGGGCGGTGCATCGTTTCAAGTGGCCCCTTGGAGCGGGCAGAAATGGAAGTGGCTGCGATGCACCACCATGGGCTTTGGGCAACCTTGGAGCAGCCATGAGGAAGTTCGTGTGGCACGATGGTGTCATCACGGCTCGCCTCGACGAGTTCGATCTCGCGCTCTTGTCGGCCGTTCCGCCGCTGATTACCGGAGTTGGCGACGTTGGCGTCGACCCGGCGGCGAGCCGCCTGGAACCGGCGGTGCACAGAGAGGACGCGGAGCGTTCCGCCGAGTTCCTTCGTCTTTCCTCGAGCCTGATCGACGAGGGTCGGGCGGCGGATCTGGCGGTCTTCGAAGAGAGCCTGCAAAGAGCTGCCGATGACGACTCGCTAACTGCGGCGGAAGCGGAGTCGTGGATTCGTGTTCTCTCGTCGGCCCGGCTCATTCTCGGGGCCCGGCTCGGAATCGCCGACAACGACTGGGAGGACGGAGAAGCCGTTGATAGACATGACCCGCGGGCGCTCGCTCTGTATGTGCTAGGAATGCTGCAAGAGGATCTCGTGAGTGCCTTGTCCACCATCTTCTAGGGAAACCTGGTCGCGTCGGCGAACCTGATTGCCATTTGAGCCGTGTTTGATCCAGGGTCCAACGGCCCTGCAATGTCGTGACTCCCGGCGCGAGAGTATTGGCGTACGTTGTCAGCCAAGACATAGGAGGAGGCCGTATGCAGATCAGATCCTTGGTAGGCGGCACGGCTCAGCTGTGCGGTATGACCACGAGTCTCACGGATGCCGCCCGCTCGATGATCGAAGAAGCGACCGGTTCACTCGGGGTCATCGAGGGTGGCCACCTGGCGGGCATCGTGACCGAACGTGACGTGTTGCGAGCAGCCTCCAGGGGAGCCGACCTCGGCACCGAGGCAGTTGCGGACTGGATGACGCCTGATCCCGACACGGTGGGACCGGACATCGCCGTCGACGAAGTAGCCCAGTGGATGTTGGCCGCCGGCTACCGGCACCTGCCGGTCATGCAGGAGGGCGAGCTTCTGGGTATCGCATCGATCAAGGACGTTCTCTGGGCGCTCCACAGCGAAGCCAACGACCCCAAGGTCGTCGAGCATCTGCCGACCAATTCATAGCGGCGACTCTCAAACGTTGTAAGCATCCGGAGTCGGCTTGACCGGACGGTGCAGCCACAGGGGGCGACGCAGGTTTCCTGGTCCGGGTCCTGGTCGCGCCTTGTCCATCCACTCCCGATAGATCTCCATGGACTTGTTGGTATCGACCGAGATATCGCCGTAGCGGTCGCCGGGCTCGGCCGCCGTCAGCCGTACTCGCTGGTGCCAACAATGCATGCCCGACACCGGGTCGGGGTGTACCGGGAAAGTGAGGTTCTGATTCACGCCGGCGTCCTGCCACCAGATGCGCTCACTGTCGGGATCTGACGACTCGAAGGGCCTGATGCCCTCCTTCTGGCGCAGCATCCAGCCGCTGTCTGTCTTCTGAAGATCGACCAGGGCGGAACTCCACCGCTCGTTGCCGATGGCGTCGTTGAGGCGCCACCGTCCGAGATGGTGCGATGCGGCGACAACACCCGGCCGAATCCCCTCGGTGCGCCAAGCTCGCATGACGAAGTACCCAATGTCGGTTGTGATGCGAACCATCTGGCCGGTCTCGAAGTCGAACGCGTCGGCATCTCGAGGGTTGACCCACAGCGGATGACCATGGGAGATCTCATAGAGGTACTTGGCGTTGCCCGATCGGGTATGGATCAGCGTGGGCAGCCGGAAGGTCGGCAGCAGGATACGCTGGTTGCCTTTCAGGTCGAGGTCCCGCCAGTAGACGTGGGTCTTCATGTATTCCGGGATGGCGACGTCGTCCCAGCCCCAGTCGTTGAGCGTTGAGGAGTACCACTCGAGCTTCTTCGAAGGGGTCGGCCAGCCGATCCTCTCCGTTCCGTCGACGACCACGCCGGCACCCGGCTCCGACGGCCGTTCGTGGACCTGGTAGATCTCGCGCTCGACTTCAACGGCGCCGTACTTGCGCATGAACTCGAGGGGGGTGAGTCCCTGGGCCGCCGCCTTGTCGGGCAGTCCGGGCACCGAGTTCTCGAACATCCAGCCGTAGTACTCATCTACGGAAACTGGTCGACTGGGATCGTCCGGGGATTCGAACCATTTCCTGATGCCGAGTGAACCGTCGGGATCGACGCGCCACGACAGGTCGATCCAGAACTCGGTTTCTTCCCACACCTCGCCGGGGTTGGCTTCGTGGGTGCGGTCATATGTCTTGCCGTCCCGTTCTCCGGCGACACGCAGTACGGGCTGGCGGAAGCCGAGCCAACTGCCGGCGTGGGTCGCGTAGGAGTGGGTGTCGTGACGCTCCGATGACACGCCCATCGGGAGGATGTAGTCGGCGAACCAGGCACTCTCCGACCAGGTTGGGGTCAGTGCTACGTGCAGACCGATCTTCGTCTCGTCGGTGAGCACATCGAGCCAGGTGAACCCGTCGGGATTGGTCCACATGGGGTTGTAGACCCGGGTGAAGTAGACGTCGAGTTTGCCGCGGCCCTCTTTGAGGAAGTGGGGGAGCAGGATCGACATCTCGTGATGGGCGATCGGGTATTCGGGGGGCCACAACATTTCGTTCCAGCGGCTGTGCGGCGGCGGCATATTCCAGTGTTTCGGCTTGAACTTGTCCCAGGTGTTGGGCGACACGCCGCCGGGCGTGCCCACCGATCCGGTGAGGACCTGCAGGAACCACAGCCCTCGGGCGACCTGCCAGCCGCCCTCGTTGCCCGATCCGGCCGACCGCCAGTTGTGCGAGGCGAAGCGGTTGCCGGCTTCGGCGATGCCGCGGGCCACCTTCTCGAGCCGGTCGAGCGGGACTCCGCACTCGTCGGCGGCGAATTCGAGTGTGTACTTGGCATAGGTCTCTTTGAGGTGCTCGATGAACCGGTCGACGGTGCGCTCTGTCTCGGGGGTCCGCGCCTCGAGGGCCTCCTCCCAATTCACCCATTTGCGGATGAATTCGCGGTCGACGGCGTCGTTCTGGAGGAGGTAGTTGGCGAAGGCGAGGAGCATGGCCGGCTCGGTGCCGGGCCACGGTGACAGCCAGACGTCGGACATCGACGCCGTGTTCGAC
Organism: bacterium; assembly: GCA_024226255.1. Classification (GTDB taxonomy): domain Bacteria; phylum Actinomycetota; class Acidimicrobiia; order Spongiisociales; family UBA5794; genus JAHEJX01. The sequence continues at coordinate 17,984 of JAAELU010000292.1, forward strand.
AGCCGGGTGTCGATGGTGGCCAGCTGGGCGCCCTTCTGTTTGGCTTCCATGATGCGCTGGGCGTGAGGGTTGAAGTAGTGGCCGGTTTCGAGGTGGGCCGAGATCAGCAGGATGAACTTGGAGTTGGCGAAGTCGGCTGATGGCCGGTCGTGACCCATCCATGTGGCGTAACCGACCCGAGCCGAGCTGGAGCAGATGTTGGTGTGGCTGTTGTGCCCGTCGACGCCCCACGCTTTGAGGGTGCGGTCCATGAACCCGTCTTCTCCCGGCCGACCGACGTGATACATGATCTCGTCGTGGCGGTCTTCCTTGATGGCCTTGCGCATCCGCCGGGCGATCTCTTCGAGGGCGGTCTCCCAAGTGACCCGCTCCCATTGCCCTGAGCCGCGCTCGCCGACCCGCCGCATCGGATAGAGGATCCGTTCCGGGTCGTACATCTGGTTGAGGGTGGCCGGACCCTTGGCACAGTTACGGCCCCGGGAGCCTGGATGGGCCGGGTTACCTTCGAAGCGGCGCACTTCGCCGGTGTCTTTGTCGACATAGGCCAGCAGCCCGCACGCTGACTCGCAGTTGAAGCACGTCGTGGGTACGAGGCGGTAGGAGTTCTTCTGCTTGGTCGGCCAAGCTTTGGCGTCGTACTCCTGCCAGTCATCCCACATCTCGGGCGGGGGGAAGTTGGTCAGCTCGCTGCCCGGCAGCAGTCGGTCAAGATCGTGTTCGGTATCGGTCATGAGAGGGGCACGCTTTGTCCAGCTTTCACGTATGCGTCGTCGGAAAACCAAATACCAGCAATTGCGGCGATGCCGGCCGCCGCCCCGACGATGTCGAGATCGGGATTCCCGGCGTAGATCAGACCGAGCACCACCGGGACAACTACGCCGAGGAGTTGTCCGCCGAGCCACCACTCGCGGGCGAATCGACCCTTCGTCATGTGATGCATCGCCTCGGCAACGTTTCGGGTCGGATGGCGCGAGACGAGTTCGGCGAGTGCAATCAGGCCCAGAGCGGCGGCCCCGCCGATGAGGCACCAGGTGGCGGCATCAACCAGGGGCTGGTCGTCGATAGAGAACACAAAGGCAGCCAGCAGAGTGGCCCCGCCACCGGCGGCGAAGGCCCCGGCAATCATGTGCCACAACAGGATGGGGTTCTGCCAGAGGTCCCTGGCTTCGGCCTGGCCAAACAGGAATGCGGTGTATCCGGCAACGCCGAGCCCGATGAAGGCAGCGATCCAGACGAGCGCTGACATTGCATCCCCACCGCTGAAGACACCCATGAAAAACCACAGTCCAAGGACCGCGGCGTAGGCACTGAGAATCCAGGCCCCACGCACCAGCCATGAACCGGGGTTGCCCTTTGTGAGGAGGTAGTGGAAACGATCGGGCCGCTTAAGGTCCCAGAGCAACAGAACTCCGGTAGCTGCCAGCAACAGCCCAGCAACGAGGGGCGCACCCCAACTGGCCCAGCGAGTGTCGATGTTGGCGCCACCCAGCAGCGCCATCGCCATAACGATCGCAAGGCCGGCGGCGATGCCCTTGGTGAGGAAGTAGCTCGAGACCCGCCAACCCCACGGCATGGGGTGGCGGTTGTTGTAGACGACCCGGGCCGGGGCATTGCGGTGTTCATGAACGATCTTGGGCCCGGGAGCGGCGTTGGGGTTAGGGGCCGAGTTGGGGTAGCCGCCGCCGGTTTGGGTAGCTGCTGAACCATTGGTGGGCGTCAGGTCCACCGCGAGCCATGAGGCGGCCGGGTCCTGCCAGATGCCGCCGTCGCCGGGGTCCACCGCGCCGAGCGGATCGAGGTTCGCCTTGTGGCCCCCCTTGTACCAGAGGTTCGGCTTGGTGCCTTGCTCGACTGCTCGCTGGGACAGTTTCTCGGTCGCCACCATCTGAGCGATTCGAGTGGTGGGATCGTCGAGGTCGCCGGCCACGATCGCTTGCTCGGGGCACACGACGACACAGGCCGGCTGCAGCCCGATGTCGGTGCGGTGGGCGCAGTAGTTGCATTTCTGCGCGGTGTGCTCTCCGGGGTCGATGTAGAGGGCGTCGTAGGGGCAGGCCTGCATGCAGCTCTTGCAGCCAATGCAGCGGTCGGTATCGAAGCCGACGATGCCGTCTCTACGTTTGTAGAGGGCGGATGTGGGGCAGATTTCGACACAGGGAGCATCGGTGCAGTGATTACACCGCATAACGGAGAAGAACCGTTTGGTATCGGGCCAGGCGCCCTTCTCGACGTACTTGACCCAGGTTCGGTTAACGCCGAGAGGCACGTCGTGCTCGGTCTTGCAAGCCACGGTGCAAGCATGGCAGCCGATGCAGGTTGTCTGGTCAATTACAAAGCCGTAACGCAACTGTCCTCCGGCTCAGTAACCTAGCCGACAACTCAATTGTCCGGACAATACGGACTAATCGGCGGAGGGGTCAACTGCCGATGGATTCTGCGTGAATCCCGAGTCCTCTACAGGATCGTCGGGCGGTTGCCGTCGGTGCTGCGAAGCGGAAATCCAGCGGCGTCCCACGCCCTCAGGCCACCCGTAAGGTGATAAGCGGAGTAGCCGGCCTTGGCGAGTCTCTTGGCCGTTCGTTTCGACTTTGAGCCGTCGGCGCAAACCGCGATCACAGAATCGGCGCGGCCGACCGTATGGGAGTCAACCTGGCCGCGGGGTACTCGATCGGCTCCCTCGACGTGGCCGGCGGCCCAGTCGCGTTCACTGCGCACGTCGATCATGCGGGCGCCGGCGTCGACGAGTTTCCTTGCGGTTTCCGCGCTAATCGACTTGAACTCCGTGGCCATGGAATGATCTTATCCCGATGTGGAGCCGGCGTACATGAGGATCCGGCAGCGCGTCGTGCTAGCTAGCTAGTGCGATATGGAAGTTTTTCCGGTCAACTTGATGAATCCCGGCATGGGCGGCCTATTGTCTCGGGGTCGGGCAGACTGGATTGAGATGACCGCACGAACCTGGGAGAAGCCACAGCGCGGCGACGTCATTGCCGGCTTGAGTGTGGCAGTTGTGGTTATTCCTCAGGCGTTGGCCTATGCCGAAATCGCCGGTCTCCCGGCATACATCGGGCTCTACGCTGCGGCACTGCCCCCTCTGGTTGCTGCCGTTTTTGTTTCGTCCCGGTATCTCCAAACCGGTCCTACCGCAATGACTGCGTTGCTGACTTTCGGCGCGGTTAGCCAGATCGCGAAACCCGGCTCAACGGAGTATGTGGAGGTCGCGATCGTTCTGGCGCTGATTGTGGGTCTCTTGCGGCTGGCGCTCGGACTCGTGAGAGGTGGCGTCGTTGCATTCCTGATGTCTTCGCCGGCCATGATCGGCTTCACGGCTGCCGCCGCGATCCTGATCCTCGCCTCCCAGCTACCGACCGCGTTGGGCGTGTCGAGTGGCGACGGTTCGCTGCTCGGCAACGCCTGGGATGCCGTCGTCGATCCATCCGCCTGGAGTTGGCCGGCCCTCTTGATTGCGTTGGCGACGGGCGCCATCGTTCTTGCTGGGAGGCGGATCCATCAACTGTTTCCCGGAGTGCTGCTGGCTCTTGTCGCCGGGATCCTCTTCAGCGAGATCATCGATTACACCGGCCAGGTCGTGGGTGAGGTCCCCAGCGGTCTGCCACCGCTGTCTCTGGCCTTCTCTTTCAACAGCATCTGGAAGCTGTTGATCCCGGGTGGCGTGATCGCGTTACTCGGTTTTGCCGAGGTGGCGGCCATCTCCCGCACCTTCGCGACTCAGGACCGGGAGCACTGGGATCCGAACCGCGAGTTCGTCTCACAGGGGATGGCCAACATTGCCGCGGCGGTTTCCGGTGGCTTCCCCGTTGGCGGCTCTTTCTCCCGATCCTCCATCGCGCGGGTGGCCGGAACGAAGACCCGATGGGCAGGAGCCATCACAGGCGTAGCTGTGTTGGCGTTCCTGCCATTCGCCAACGTCATTTCACCCCTTCCGCGGGCGGTGCTGGCGGCCATCGTCATCGTCGCTGTGCTGCGGCTGGTGCGCCTTGTGACGATGGTTCGTCTGATCGCCAAGACGTGGGGTCAAGCGTTCGTGGCGTGGGTGACCTTCTTCGCAACTCTGGCGCTGTCGCCACGTATTGAGCTGGGCGTCGTCGTCGGAGTTGTGTTGGCAGCTGCCGTGCACTTCCGCAGGGAGACGCTGATCCGGGTGTCGGCCGAACAGGATGGCGGAGTGCTAGTGCTGAAACCTGCGGGAGTCCTCTTCTACGGCTCCACTGCCCGCCTCGACGAGACGTTCTCGAATCACTTGGCCGCCCACCCGGAAACTGAGTCGGTGATCGTCGACCTCGAGGGGCTCGGCAGAATCGACTACACCGGTGCGCTGGCCCTCAAGGAGCTTCTCGACGACGCGGCTGCCGCCGGCCTCAGCGTCGGCGTCCGGGACATACCTCGCCACGCCGAAGGCACTCTCAATCGCAGCTGGGGCGATGATCTAACTCACCTCCGGTGGGAGGGATGAGGAGATTGCCGAGTGTCTGACTTCCGATTTCTCCCCGTGTCCTGAGTCGTGAGTTCGTAGTGATTGTGCCGAGGGCCGCCACAATTCGGTGCATGACTTGCGACTCAGGACACTAGAACAGATCCGCGTCGTGATCCTCGCTGCTCTCCGGGCTCCGCAACGGATTCTCCAAGCTGTATCCAGCTGTATCAAGAGCGCTCTCGATGTCGGGGTGGACGTTGTCGCGTCCGAGCCTGGCAAGTAGCCCGGAGCGCGTCATCACCTCGCGGACGGGCCCACGGATGGTCGCCACGTGTATCTGGATACCGGCGTCGTTGAAGTGGTCGATGACCTCGCGGAGGCTGTGGTCAGCCGACCCATCGAGGTCGGATACGGCGCTCGCATCGAGCACCACGGTGCGCAGATCGGGGCGTGACGCCACCAAAGCCAGCAATCGATCGCGGAGGAAGTTGGCATTCGCGAAGTACAGCGGGCCGTCCAGGCGAACGATGGCTAGATGAGCATCTGTGATCGTCCGGTAGGCCTCGACGTTGCGGAATGTCGTGGTTCCCGAGACCCGGCCCAGTTCCGCAATGTGCGGCTTGGCGCTGCCGTAGACGAAGAGGCCGAGGCTGACGAGGACGCCGATGGCGATCCCGATTTCGATGCCAAGAAGGAGCGTTGCCAGGAACGTTGCCAGCAGGGCAATCCCATCGGTGATGCGCACCCGGAAGATGCTGCGGGCGGTGGCCACGTCGACCAGGCTGGCAACCGCCACAACGATGATCGCCGCAAGAACAGCGTTCGGGAGGTTGAAGAACAGCGACGTGATCAACAGCACCGACAGGGCAACCGTCACTGCGGTGATGACTGTCGCCATTCCCGTGCGGGCACCTGCTTGGTAGTTGACCGCCGTACGCGAAAATCCACCGGCCACAGGGAAGCCCTGGAACAGACCGGCGGCCACGTTGGCCGCGCCCACCGCGATGAACTCTTGATTCGGGGAGATCTCCTGGCGAGTCTTGGCTGCCATGGCCTTGGCGATGCTGATTCCCTCGGTGTATCCGATCAAAGCAACCGTCAGTGCGGTTGGGATCAATGCTTCGACGGAGTGCCAGCTGAGATCTGGCACTACCAAGCCGGGGAGCCCACTGGGGATGTCGCCGAGGACGGCGACGCCGCGGTCTGCGAGATCAACGCCGGCCACGATCGCGATGGCGGCGGCGACCACCAGTAGCGGGGTGGGGAATCGGGGCATGCTACGGCGTCCCACGATCAATACGGCCATCGCCGCGACCGATACGGCAACAGTGGTCGCGTGCACATCGCCCAGGTTGGACAGGATGTCTCCAACGCCGGCCACAAACCCATCTGGCCGCGGCAGGTCCAAACCGAGGAGCGGCCGGACCTGGCTCAATGCGATAATCAAGGCCGCGGCGCTCGTGAAACCAACCAAGACCGGGTGCGACAGCAGGTTGGTGAGGGCCCCGAGCCTCAGCACTCCAAGCACCAGCTGAATCACACCGACCATCAGGGCCAGCGTGCCTGCCAGCGCAACGTATTTGATCGGGTCGCCGTCTGCAAGTGGGGCCAGCCCGGACGCTGTCAGCAGAGAAATCACGGCAACCGGGCCAATGGCCAATTGGCCGCTTGTGCCGAGCATCGCATAGGCCAGGAGCGGCACGACGGACGCGTATAGCCCGGCGATGGGAGGCAGGCCGGCGAGCGAGGCATAGGCCATGCTCTGAGGTACCAGCATGACGGCGACGACTAGCCCCGCTCTCAGGTCATCTCGGAAGACCTCGCTCGAGTAGGTGCGGAGCCAGGTGGCGGCCGGGAAGGGGTTCATCTCAGCCCGCGACGAGGCGAGGTACGACCAGGGTGTCCGACGCTCTCCACTCGGCAAGGAAGCTGTAGCGATCTCCCCGTACCGAGGTGATGCGCCACTCCAGTGGGGCGCCCCGTGCCGTGGTGCGCCGCTCGATTTCGAGAACGGGCTCACCCGCGGCCAGTTCTAGGTACCCGGCGTGAACCGGATCCGGTAAGGCGGGCTTGATACGTTCTCGGCCTCCCTCGGGAGAGATGTGGCAGTGCTCCTTCAACTCCGAGTAGAGCGCGGTATGGCCGAAATCAATTCCGAGTAGTGATTTGGTGATCGTTCCCGGCAGCCAGGTGCGGTCGTGGGCTATCGGCTCGCCATCGGCAAGGCGGATCCGTTCGAGATAGAACAGGTCGGCATCGGCGGGTAGTTCGAGAACGGCTGCCGCTAGCTGGTCGTGCCGCATTTCGAGTGCCAGCACGATCGAATCCTGATTCATGCCGGCCTCTTCGATACTCTCGTAGAGTGAGTACACGGTCCCGAGAGGTTGCTCGTAGAGGGTGGTTTCAACTCGTGAGCCCCGACCGGGGTGCCGGCTGATTTTGCCCGAGGTCTGTAACTCGCGAACCGCCTCGCGCACTGTGTGCCGGCTCACGCCGTACGTTTCCATGAGTTCGCGGTCGGTGGGGAATCTCGAGTCGAACTCACCGGATTCCAAGCGCTGCAACAGGTCATCGAGGACTGTGCGCCACAGGGGAGTTCGCTGAGTCATCTGGTGAACTTGGAGCCGAGGTTTCGTGTCATGATTGGTTGACCATTCCTTCGCCGCAAGGAATCACTTGACGGCCAGACTAAATAGTCCGTATTGTCCGGACAAATCTTACGAAGGGTGCCATATCAGTGGAGGCAATCGGGATCCGCACTGCCGGCCTGGGTGACGCGACCTACATCGTTACCGTTGGCGATCGGGCGCTCGCCAACGGGATCCTCGAAGGACTCGGTCTCGATCTGATCGTTGTGTCCAGGGGTGGGGTTCCGGACATCGTGAGCTGACGTGGCCTCTACCTCCGCTGCCGAGCACTGGGACGGAATCTACGGATCCAAGGACGCCTCCACTCTCAGCTGGTACCAGGATGTACCCGCCACTTCGCTGCACCTCATCTCCGCGGCCGGGCTGGGGCCTGATGATCGGGTGATCGATGTTGGCGCAGGCGCCTCGGCGCTGGCCGATTCCCTGGTCAGGCTGGGCTACTCATCCGTTGTCTTGACCGATATCTCGTCGGCGGCGCTGGCTTTGACCAGGCAGAGGGTCGCGGACGCCGTTGACTACGTGGTCAGCAACGTTCTTGACCTTGACCTCGGCCCTGCGGTCATGTGGCACGATCGGGCCGTCTTTCACTTCCTGGCCGATCCGGCCGATCAACTTCGCTACGCGGCCGTGATGGCCCGTCATGTCAGCTCCGGTGGCTACGCCATCGTGGCTACCTTTGCGCTCGACGGTGGGGAAATGTGTAGCGGCCTTCCGGTCACCCGATACTCGCCCGAAGCACTGGCGGAGTCATTTGAACCCGAGTTCTCGCTTGTCGAATCGTGCCGCGAAGAACACACCACACCCAATGGTTCCATCCAGCCTTTTACATTCGTCTTGCTCCAGAGGAATTCGCAGCCGTAGAGGAAACGGTGCTCCGGCTCAGGACACCAGGTGTCTGCTACTCAGCGGGGACGAGTTGGTCGGCCATGACTTCGCGCAGCAGGTCCATGGCCTGAATGATCTTCGGCGAGGACAACGAGTAGTACACGAATTGGCCATCGCGCCGGGCGTTGACGAGACCCTTGTCGCGCAGGATCGCCAGATGCTGAGAGACGTTGGCCTGTGGTAGCTCCAGCGTGGCACAGATCGTGCCGACAGCCAGTTCACCGTCGCGCAGCGCGTTGATGATCAACAGTCTCTTGGGATCGGCCAGGCCCTTGCACACACTTGCATGAAGCGCCATCAGTTCACGTCTAACGCCGGACATGTATTCACTATGCCATATGTACTCGGAGAGGGTCAAAGGGGCCGCGGCGCCGGGGGCCGCATTGATATGCAGAACCTGTTGACGCCGTGCTTGGCAGTATGGGATACTCGGCCGCAGATATTCGTGTATGCGAATATGGCACCAAGCCCCGTTTTGAAGCCGTGCCGACGAGAGGAGATACGTTTCGTGACGACCGCCGACATCCAGGTCGATCAGGTTCTCGACTGCACCGGGCTGCTTTGTCCGATTCCCGTGGTCAAGGCCTCTCAAGCCATCAAGACCATCGACGTGGGACAGGTCCTGCAGATGATCGCCACCGACCCCGGAGCGCCGCCCGACATGGAGGCCTGGTCTCGCCAGACCGGTCATGAGCTGCTCGCCCAATCAGCGGAGGACGGCAAATTCGTGTTCTGGTTCAAGAGGACTAGGTAAGAGGGAGAAGACCTATGACGGCACAGACAGGAGATCCAACACTCAAGCCGGTGGAGGATGCAGCTCCTGCTGATGAAGCCGTCCCCGCCCGTAAGAAGATGGCGCTGGTTGCCTCGAAAGGCGGGTTGGACGAGGTCTACCCGGTCCTGATCATGGCCTCGACGGCCGGGGCTCTCGGCTGGGACACTCAGGTGTTCTGCACCTTCTATGGGCTCGACATCGTCAACAAGAAGCGCCGGAAGAACATGAAGGTATCTGCCCTTGGCAATGCGGCGTCGCCGCCTCCCATCAGCGGTGTCGAGGTGCGCGTGCCGGCCATTTTCGGAGTGTTGCCCGGTATGAACCGGGTCGCCACCTGGATGATGAAGAAGTGGATGAAAGACTCGAATATCCCGGACGTGGAGGACCTCTTCCAGATCTGTATCGAGTCGGGCGTCAAGTTCCACGCGTGTGCTACCACCATGGGAGTGATGAACGTGGAGCAGGACGACATCCTCGATGATGTGGCCTGTCTCGGGGCGACCGCGTTTCTGGACTTCGCGGCCGGTGCCGATCTGGCCTTGTTTGTTTAGCGGCGATCGGAGGGTGTAATGGATGACGATGATGCCCTAATTGTCTACGTACAGACTCATGGGGACGATGAGCCGTCGAAGTCGGCCACGCCCTTCTACCTGGCAACGGCGGCGGCTGCCATGGACATGGAAGTCGCCATCTACTTCACGATGCACGGCCCGACCCTGCTGAAAAAGGGCACCGGGGACACCCTGACGGCCAAGGAGGGCGGCGCCCCGCTGCAGAGCTTCATCAAGCAGGCACAAGACATCGGGGTGCGGTTCCTCGTGTGTCAGCCGTCGCTCGATCTCGTCGACCTCAACATGGAGGATCTCATCGACGGTGTCGAGATGATCGGCGGTGCCGCCTTCAACGACCTTGCCGCCCGAGCCGACGCAGTGATCAGTTTCTGATGGCGGCAGCCGCTCCCGTGACAACTTTCGCCACCGCCGGTGGTGCCACATTGTCGCCAGACCACTATGTCGACGTCGCGTACGAGGAGAAGCTGCGGCTGTGGGACGAGGTGAAGGCCGATCCTCGCTTCCCGGATTACCTGTATGGCTGCTACGAGTGCGGTATCTGTGTCGCCGCCTGTCCGTCTGCCAAGTTCTACAACTTCTCGCCACGCAAGATTGCCCAGGCCGCCGCCCGTGAGGACGTCGAGCTCATTTTCGAGCAGATGAACGATGACGTCTGGAACTGCTCGCAATGTTTCTCGTGCAATCGTTGTCCCCGGCAGAACTCGCCCGGTGGCCTCATCACGATCCTGCGAGAGGTTGCGGTCAACAATGGCTTGGCCTCGTCGAAGGCGGCCCTGGAGGGATACACCAGGATCGTCTACAAGATCATGACAACCGGTACCCAGGTGTCCCCCGACATGCTGCAGGCGGACGCCTTCCCCGACTGGGGACCTGGCGTCATGGAGGTCTCGGACAACCTCGAGTTATGGCGCAAGGCCCTGCCCCCGGAGACCCTGCACACCACATCAATGAGCTGGCAGGTGGACGACAAGACACTCACCGAGCTCTACCTCATCTGGCACTACACCGGTGTGATGGACTTGATTGCGGAGGTCGATGAGGGGCTCCACATGATCATCCTCGATGTGATGGAAGAGACGCTCGAGGAAGCCGGGTTCGAGATATGACGAGGAGAGTTTTGTGACGAGCATCATTCCGATCGAATCGCTGCGAATGAAGCCGCGGCCGGATCCGGCGAATGCCCCGACCATCGATATTCGGGAAACGCTGTTCGAGCTCGAGGCCGCCGGCGAATTGATCGTGCACCGTGTTCCCGAACCGTATGTCGAGGTCATGACCAAGTACGGGCGTACCAAGAGGATCCCTGAGCAGATGACGTGGCACCACAAGTCGTGCGGGCAATGCGGTCACATCCCCGGCTATTCCACCTCGATCTTCTGGCTGAATCGCAAGCTCGGATTCGACTACGTCGATCCGACAGACCAGACATCGTGCACGGCGTGGAATTATTACGCGTCGGCTACGTCCAATGCGGCGGCGCAGGCCGGCGTCGCCATGCGGAACTTCGCCGCCGCCCACGAGGTCGGCTACTACCCGCTGATTCACTGCGGCACCTCATACGGCCACTACAAGGAGGTGCGCGAGGAGATTGTGCACCACGCCGACCTGCGAGCCCAGGTACGCGACATCATGGGAAAACTCGGCAAAGAGCTCGTAATGCCCGAGGAGATCGTTCACTACTCCGAGTGGGTTCACGCCATGCGCCATCGGTTCGCCGAGCTCCAGGTGTACGACCTGTCCAACGTCACGGCCTCCGTTCACCCGGCGTGTCACTACTACAAGCTGGTGCAGGAAGACGCCATCTACGATCCGGATCTGTACGGCGGAGAACGCACGGCGACAGTTTCCGCGTTGGTGGAGGCCCTCGGCGCCACCGTCGGCGACTACTCCACCTTTTTTGACTGCTGCGGCTTCGGCTTCCGCCACATCCTCGTCGAGCGCGATTTCAGTCGCTCATTCGCCACCATGCGCAAGATCGAGGTGATCAAGGAGGAGGCCAACCCCGACGTAGTGCTCACACACGACACGGGTTGCGTCACCACCCTGGACAAGAGCCAGTTTGCCGCCCAGGCACACCAGAGGAACGTGGGCATTCCGGTGATGTCCGACGCCCAATTCGCCGCGTTGGCCATGGGGGCCCATCCATACAAGGTGTGCCAACTCCACTGGCACACAACCGATTACACAGCCCTGCTCGAGAAGATGGGTATCGATTGGGAGAAGGCGTGGATCGAGTTCGAAATGGATGTCGCCCGAATCGAGCGCGGTGAAATCGAGTATCTGTCTTGGGAGGACGCCGGTGTCTGATCGTATCGTTGTCATTGGAGGCGGCCCGGCCGGGCTTGAAGCTGCGGCCATGGCCGGCCGGCTGGGGGCGCCGGTGCTCATTGTCGAGAAGAGGTCCCACCTCGGCGGGGCGCCGATTGCGGAAAGCTACGCAGCCCTCACCCACGGTCTTCAGTCGGCCGAAGAGCTGATGGGCAAGATGATGGCCGCCGCCACCGACCTCGACCGGGTCGAGGTCAGGACGGAGTCCGAGGTCGTTGCGATGAGCGGGACCGGCGGCAACTTCACCGTCACGATTTCGTCCAACGGGTCGGAGGAAACAGTCGATGCCGGGGCCATCGTGCTCGCCACCGGCTTCCAGCACTTTGATCCGGGGCGCGAGACCCAGCAGTACGGCTACTACGAGTTCCCCGACGTCATCACGATCCAGGACGCCGAAGGCATGCTGAAGGAAGAGACCTTCGTCACCCCATCGACAGGTAAGCCGCCGGAGCGGGTGGCGTTCATACAGTGTGTCGGTTCACGAGATCGCCAGATCGGTAACGAGTATTGCTCCAAGGTGTGTTGCGGGATCTCGTCGAAACAGGCCATTGAGGTGCGCCAACAGGTCCCGGATGCCCGGGTCTTCATCTTCTACATCGACATGCGCATGTACGGCTATTGGGAGAACGAAATCTACTGGCCGGCCCAGGAGCAGCACCGGGTCAACTATGTGAAGGGCATCGTCACGGAGGTCCTGGCCAAGAATGGGCGCCTGATAATTCGTGGCGAGGACACCACGATGGGGCGGCCGATGGAGGTGCCCATGGACGTTGTGGTGCTGGCCGTTGGGATGGAGCCGTCGCCAGGCACCAGGCATATGGCCGACATCCTGGGGATCGCCACCAACAAGTACGGATTTGTGGAAACCGTTCACGACGTCCTCGACACGGTGACCACTGCCGTTGCGGGCGTCTATGTCTGTGGCTCCGCCACCGGTCCTGCCGACCTCGACGATACGATCTCTTCGGCCGGGTCGGCCGGCGCCAAAGCTGTGGCGTACCTGCGCTCCGGTGCGGAGGTGCCCGCTTGACCGCAGCCGATTTCTACTCCGGACAGGTCGTCGACACACAAACGGCGCGCGAGTTCACGGAACAGGTGCTTTCACGGGTCGGCAGGGACGAGCTGAGCGATGTCGCTGCTCTCTTGGAGCACAAGGTGCAGGCGTTCCAGACTCTGCTGGCGAGAGATGCGCTCCGCTCCCTGACCGAGGCACAGGCAACGAACCTGCTGCGCTCGGTCTTCTCCACTCGCCGCAAGCACCGGGTGATCCTCGACACTCTCACCCTTGGGGGATTCGTCGATCTGTGTGACGACCTGCTGTACGGAGACGCTCCTGTAGCCACGCGGCTGGCCATTTTTCACAACGAGGTCGGCGGAATTGGGCGCGACTTGCCCAGCCAGGTCGGCTTCGACCTTGGGAGCAGCTTGTTGCATTTCTCCGATCCCGAGCGGTACTGGCTGTGGACTCAGTGGATGTGGGATCCAAGAAACCTGACGGGGTCCCTCCCCTTGGTAGTCACAGAAGAGGTCGATCTCATCGCAGACGACATAGCCGAGACCTATCGACGAATCGGCGTGGCGATTGCGTTTGTCAACGATGTTGGCGAGGCTGCTGAATTCCGTGAGCGCGGCCACGGGATTCTCGATACCGACGTTTTCCTGGCCTGCGTCTACGGAATCTATATGTACACGACGCTGCGGATGCGGATGACCCAGGAGTTCAACCAGGTCGTCCCCGAGCTGGGCGAGCTGCTGCGTCGGCTACTCGGGGTACATCGTTCACCCCTCATAGAAGGGACGGCGCCATGACGCGAGGCCCCAATCCCAAGGTCGACCCGGAACGGGTCATGGAGCTCGAGCATGCCGTCATCGACGGCATGGATGTCTCCGGTCACTGGAACCGGATGTTCGAGCAACGAGTCATCTTCGACTACGACATTCACCAGCTGGACCGGGTCACCGAGCTCGACGGCGGCGAGTCGATGGGCTGGTGTTATCAATGCGCCCAATGTGTGCCGGTGTGCCCGGTCGACCACGTCGGCACCTACGGCCCGCGCAGGATCTTTCGCAATCTCCAGCTCGGCCAGGACTTCTTTGCGAACGACGATTTGTGGCTGTGCACCACCTGCGCCAACTGCCTGCGGGTGTGCCCCAAGGAAGTCGACATGCTCCAGATCATGCCGGCTGTCCGCAAGGAGGCGGTCCTGGCCGGGGATGTTCCCAAGGAGCTGCAGGATGTGTTCGAGAAGACGGCGCGCTATGGAAACCCGCTGGGCAAGAACGCCAAGCGCCGGGCGGCATGGACCAAGGGTCTCGATGTCGACGTGCCGCTCATCTCCGAGCTCGACCGCAAGGTCGATGTGCTGTGGTGGGTCAGCGACTACCCGTCCTATCACCCGCGCGGCATCGATGCCTCCCGGGCCCTGGCCAGGGTTCTCACCCATCTCGGCGTCGACTTCGCCATCCTCGGAGCGGAGGAGCGCCACGATGGCGACTCGATGCTGCGGGCGGGCGAGTCCGGCCTCTTCGAGATGCTCGCCGAGCAGAACATCGAGACCCTCAATCAGTATGAGTTCGATGTCCTGCTGACTACTGATCCCCACGCCTACAACGCCTTTCTGCACGAGTACCCGCAGCGCGGCGGCACCTACAACACCGCCCACTACACCCAATTCCTCGAGGAGCGCATCGAAGCGATGGGGCTTACGGAGTCGATCGACCGCACGATCACATTCCACGACCCCTGCTATTTGGGAAGGCACAACGGCGAATACGAGGCGCCGCGAACCCTCATTGGTGCGCTTCCCGGTTCCGAACTCGTCGAGATGTGGCGCAGCCGCGAGAACGGGTATTGCTGCGGCGGCGGGGGTGGCGGAATGTGGCTCGACGGTCTGGCCGCCGACAACCAGAGCATGCGACTCTCGGAGAAGCGTGTGCGCGAGGCAGTGGAGACGGGGGCGGACACCTTATGTGTCGCCTGCCCGTACGAAGTGTCTCGATTCGAGGATGCCGTGAAGTCGACGAACAACGACGGCAGCCTGGAGGTGCTCGATATTGCCGAGCTGCTGGCTGCTGCCCTTGGGCTGGCAACGGACTGAGTGGACCGGAAAAGTGGAGGATTGACGATGGACATAGCTGTGCTGCTGCGAGCGGTGCCGGATCCCGTCGAGGAGCTCGAGCTCAACGACGATGAGACGGACCTCGACCGGGACTACCTCGGTTACGTGCTCAACGAATTCGACGACCACGCTCTCGAGGAGGCCCTTCTCCTCAAAGAGGACACGGGGGGCTCGGTCACGGCGTACGCCATTGGCACTTCGGACGAGGTTGAACAGATTCTCGTGACCGCGATCGCCAAGGGGGCTGATGCCGCAGTCAAGCTTGGCGATGACCTGGGGGTGCTCGACGCCCACGCCCAGTCCGAAATCTTTGCCGCCGCCCTCGGCGAGAGGTCTCATCAGGCAATCCTGTGTGGTGTGCAGGCATCCGACGAGATCGACGGCCAGGTGGCAATGTTGCTTTCGGCCCGGCTTGGTCATCCCCATGTGTCGGTCGTGGTGGCGACATCTGTAACAGATGCGGGCCTCAGCGTCACCAAGGAGTATTGGGCCGGCATCACCGCGACATACGACGTTAGGTTGCCGGCCGTGCTCGGCATCCAGGCGGCCCGCCAGGCGCCCCGGTATGTTGCCGTGAGCCGGATTCGCCAGGCCCAGGATTCCGGAGCCTTGTCCGAAGTGGACACGGTGGCGCCTGCCAGTTCATCTGGTGTGACGATTACCGCAATACGCATTCCGGAGTCTGGCGCAGGTGCCGAGATGATCTCTGGAGACGAAACCGCCGCGGCGGAACAGATCGTTGCGCTGCTCCAGGCTGCCGGTGTGGGAGGTGCGCCATGAGCGGAGCCATTCTTGTCGTCACCGAACATCTCGGCGGACAGTTCACCGATGCAACGTTCGAGCTGTTGGCGTTGGCCAATGGTCTCGCCACCTCAACAGGTGCCGAGGTGGAAGCGGCGCTCGTCGGCGCCGACGTCGCCGGAATGACCACCCAGCTAGGAGCCGCCGGCCGCGTTCTGCTGATCGAGGACCCGGCATTGGAGTCGTTCAACCCGCATGGGCATGCTTGCGTTGTGGCCGGCCTCGTCGCAGACCGTGAGCCGGGCATCGTTCTTGTGCCGTATACCTCAACCGGCATGGATATGGCATCTCACATCGCGTCTCGCAGCGACCTGCCATTGGTGTCCTACTGCCAGTCGATCGACGCCTCCGCGGGACTGGCCGCCACATGTCAGCTGTATGCAGGCAAGATCGAGGCAGATGTCTCAGTAGATGGCGACCGCGCCGTGTTTGCCGTCCTGTCCGGTGCCGCCGCGGCGGCCGACGGGCGCCGGGACGGCTCGCCGACCGTCGAGTCGGTCACAGTCGAGGTTCCCGGTGGAACCTCATTCACCGGCCAGGTCGAGCCCGAGGCCGGTGACGTGGACATCACGGTCCAGGATGTGCTCCTGGTTGTCGGCCGCGGTATCGAGTCGGAGGACAACATCGAGGAGGTGGCCGAGCTGGCCGAGGCGCTCGGCGGTGCCGTTGCGGCCTCTCGTCCCGTCGTCGATCAAGGCTGGCTGCCAAAGACGCGGCAGGTCGGAAAGTCCGGCCTCACCGTGAAGCCCAAGGTGTACCTGGCGCTGGGGGTGAGCGGGGCGCCGGAGCACGTCGAAGGAATGCGCGACTCGTCGACGATCATTGCGGTGAACACCGACCCGCAAGCACCCATCTTCGGGGTGGCGCACCATGGTTGGGTTGGCGACCTGTTCGACCTCGTACCGGAACTGGCCGATCTACTAGAAGGAAGCTGAACGCTCATTGTGCTCCTGCAGTTCCGTCGGGTCTAGAGAGTGACCATGGCATCCCATCAGTTGGCGGCCGGCGCTACCGAAGGCCGTGAGGTGTTCGAGGGCTTCGGCACCGCCCCGATCGTGGTCTTCTACCTGTTGACCCTCGTCACCATCGCCATCTTCACCTACGGATTCTGGCGGCGGTTCGCCAAGTACCGCACCGGCCGTGCCGCCGGTCGGTTGAACCTCAACAATATGAAACGGGTGGTCGTCGACCTGTCCTCGCAGCGCACGATCGGAAAACGTGATCCGTACATTCGTGTCGCTCACTTTCTCGTGTTCTGGGGCTTCATCGTCCTGCTGATTGGCACGACGATCATCGCCATCGACGAGGACATCTTCGGTTTCCTGCTGAACAAACCGGGCTGGCAGTTCTGGCACGGCGCCTTCTACGTCGGGTATGCCCTGGTGCTCGATCTCTTCGGGATCGGGTTCATCGTTGGACTACTCATGCTCGCCAATCGCAGGAGGAGCAAGCCCTTCCGGCTCGATTATGGACGGGTCGATCGTGATGATTATGACCGGGGCGGCTACTCACGGGACGACCGTGTCTTTCTCGGGATCCTGCTGTCCCTCGGGGTTTCCGGCTTTCTCATCGAGGGCTTCCGCATTGTTGCCAACGACTTCCCCTCATTCGAGCGGGTTTCGATTGCGGGCTATACCGTCGCACTGCTCTTCTCCTGGCTCGGTGAGGCCGGCAGTGACACGGCGCGGGTGGTGACCTGGTGGTTCCACGCCGGCGCGGCCCTCGCCTTCGTCGCATACATCCCGTACTCCAAAGCGATGCACATCGTCGTCGACGCCGTGGACCTGCTGGTCACCAACCCGGACTCGGCTCGCTCGCTGCCGGCCGTGGCGGACCCGGCATCGCCGGGATACCAGACCATGGAGTCATTCACCTGGAAGGAGTACCTGGACTTCGATGCGTGCACCAAGTGTGGCCGCTGCCACGAAGTCTGCCCGGCACGCACCTCCGGGGCGCCACTGTCGCCGCGTGATTTCATCCTCGATCTGCGAGAGGCTGCCGACAGCCGGGCCGGGATCAAGCTCTGGTACGGCGGCGGGGCCGAGCCGCGTCACGCCGGAGCGACCGAGGTGGCCGGTTCTGTCATCGCTACCGACACTCTGTGGGCCTGCACCACCTGTATGGCATGTATGGAGGTGTGTCCCGTCGGTATCGAGCATGTGCCCACGATCGTTGAGCTGCGGCGGCGCCTTGTCGACGTCGGCGATGTCGAGCCCGGCCTGCAGAACGCCTTCCAGTCACTCACCAGGGGCGGCAACAGCTTCGGCAAGTCGGCCAAGCAGCGGGCCCGGTGGACGAAGGGCCTCGATTTCACGATCAAGGATCTTCGCAAGGAGCCGGCCGAGTACCTGTGGTTCGTCGGTGATCAGGCCGCGTTCGACCCGCGGGCGGCCGAGGTGTCCCGCACGGTGGCCCAGCTTTTCCATCGCGCCGATCTCGATTTCGGGCTGCTGTACGAGGCCGAACGTAACTCGGGCAACGATGTGCGACGCGCCGGCGAGGAGGGCCTCTTCGAGATGTTGCGCGACCAGAACCGCGACGCCTTCGATTCTGCCGGATTCCAGAAAATCCTGACCACCGATCCCCATTCCCTCAACACGCTCCGTCACGAATACGACCTGGAGCAACCCGTCGTTCATTACTCGCAGATCCTCGATGAGCTCGTGAGTTCTGGGCGCCTCAGCCTGAAGACTCTGCAGGGCCGGGCGACATACCACGATCCGTGTTATCTGGGCCGCTACGCCGAGGAATACGATGCCCCCCGTCGCCTCATTGCGGCAACCGGCCTCGAGTTCGTCGAGATGGGACGCTGCCGAGAGAACTCTTTCTGCTGTGGCGCCGGTGGCGGCCGTATCTGGATGGACGATTCGGGCCTCGAGGAGCGACCGGCGGAGAACCGTATCCGCGAGGCCGTCGCTCTCGGTGATGATGTGCGGTTCTTCGTCGTGGCGTGTCCCAAGGACATGGTGATGTACACCGACGCGGTCAAGACGACGGGCAACGAAGGGCGGCTCGAAGTAGTCGACATCGCCCAGCTGGTTGGGCGGGCCCTCGAGACGGAGGGCGCCCTTGCCGGATAATCAGTCAACACC
>JAAELU010000293.1 GCA_024226255.1 bacterium
CCGGTCCGTAGGAGACCACCTAGGTCGCACCTGAAGGGGAGAAGACTTCGAACATTCTGGGAAGTGTCAGACACTTCACTGCTGTCGTGCTGCCCGAGTTGGTCACTCGCTCCGGTCGGTGTCGAAGTGGGAGTGCGGGCCGCCAGTGGGCTTCACACCCGGGCTGCCCCAACCTACTGACGCGACAGTTCTGCACGATCCGCAGCGATAGTCTGCACCCGGCTCCAGCTGTGCCGCCAGCGCCGAACTCGGATGCGATGCCCGCGGATCGGCGAAGCGAGTTCCCAGCGCATAGCCCCACACCGGGGGCACTCGATCCCCGGTATGGGCTCGGTCGGTTCACCGTCATCGATCTGCATCTCGTCGACACCTCCGACACAAACCCACTCGGTGTCTAGCTGCCACCTACGATTCTCCACCACCACGTGGACGACCCGGCTTGGTCCGACGGAAGGCACATCAGTAGACCGCTCCGATCACCAAGTCTCTTGCGGTAACACGCCGTTCGCCCAGCAACTCGAACGAAGGGGTCGAGGATTACCTCCATATCTACACTTTCTCCGCACGACAGTACGCCGGCGATCTGGGTGCCTCCACCACTGACCGTGACAGCCAGGTGGGCCGTTCGGACGGAAACGCTCGTCGCACCGTGCGTGGTCGCGTTCCGAGCGCCCAGGGCAATCGGTCCCTGCCGGGACTGTTGCACCGTGATCTGTGATTGTGGGTGGTGTTGTCGCTCGTGGAGTGGTGGTCCCGAGTGGTGCTCTTGTCGGCACTGTTGAGGGTGATCAGATGACTGATGCCTCCAGGATCGATACCGGCGAACTGGTTTCGTGCAGGTGTGTCAGAGCGAAGCCCCGCCGTTCAAGCAGGTCCCTGAACTCAGACTCGGTGCGCTCTCTGGCCGTCCCGTACATGGCCATCATCTGGACATCGAGGAGGTAGTCGAACGGGTCGCCACGGCTTGGATCAGGCTCCATCACCCGTTCGCAGACCAGGAGCCGCCCACCCGGCTTCATCGCCACCCGGCACGACTTCAAGATCCGCTCGCAGTCCTTGTCGGACCAGTCGTGCAATACGCACACCAGCAAGTAGAGATCCGCTCCTGATGGCACACGTTGGAAGAAATCGCCACCCTCGACCCTGATTCGCCCTTCCACCAGATCCCCGTCGTCTACGGCCGACACGACGTCGTGACGGTCATAGAGGACGCCTCGTGGAGCATCGAAGCGGCCGAGGATCCGGCGCAATGCCTCACCGTTGCCTCCACCGACGTCGACGATCGTGTCGATACCCGAGAAGTCGTAGCTGTCGGCCACGGCCTGATGGCGGCCATCTGGGCAGTGCGACATGAACTGGTCAAAGATCCGGGCCGTGTCCTGGTGTCGGCGGAGATAGTCAAAGCGATCGACGCCCCAAGCCTGCTCATGAGGGACACCGTTTCTCAGCGCGACGTCCAGCTCCTCCCAGGCCCTCCAGCTGCCAGGTTCGGTCCAGAATCTTGCACCGTGATGCAGGCTCGCTTCGACATCGGTGCGGAGGAGCCGCGACATCGGCGTGTGAGAAACGACCCCCTGCTCGGTGAGACAGAAGACCCCAACAGACGCCAACGCCCGGATCACGCGGGTCAGTTGCGTCGTATCGACCTCGCAGTCGGCGGCAAGATCCGCCACGGTCCGATCCCCGCCATCTTGCACCCCATCAGCAATCGACAGGTCCGCCACCAGCCGGAGCAACCTCGACACCTGGAAGCCTCGAAGGAGAAGATCTAGCCGCGCTCGCTCGGTCTCACGGGACGCACTCTCCACCATAACCGTGAAGCTTAGACCCACCCGATAATGTTCACCGCCGACGAGCTGCGAGCACAACTCACCGGCGCTCCCTGCTCGCCGCATGATCTTCGCGACCGAGGCCGCCTACCAGGGGAACCGACTCGGGACTATCGGACACAGCATCCACCCCAGTTCGGTTCCCGAGCATTCCTCTACTCTCCGTCACTGGACTGATACGACTACGTCTCATGGTGAGTGATACGTGAATACGTGAAGGGTTCGGCCTGGTTCCAATAGAGCTTCTTCTCGGATTGATAATATTGGGTGTGGGCAATCCGCCAGACAATCCTGGTTTATACAGAAGCATCCTTCTTGGCGCTATATGTGTCGGGGTCGCCGTGCTTGTCGCGCGGGAAGGGTCAGACCTCCATGCTGTATCTCTCTCAATGGTTGCGGCCTATTTCGTAGTAGTTATGAATCAGATTACGAGGGCTGATTTGTCAAAGTACAAAGAATACCTACGAGACCATATGTGGGTGAAGCTGCTCCACGACCAGTTCGACCTGCTGGCGCTGAATCATGCACCTGTTCGAAAGACGATCAGGTTCGGGCTCTCCGTTGCATCACTCAGCCTTCTTGGGGCGTGGCTGGGCACCAGCTCGACCGGCAGCTCCTTCGACCTCGAATCTCTGCCGATGCCCCCTCCGAGCGCCCCAACGACGGCCACAGGG
The DNA here is from genome assembly GCA_024226255.1 of bacterium. Classification (GTDB taxonomy): domain Bacteria; phylum Actinomycetota; class Acidimicrobiia; order Spongiisociales; family UBA5794; genus JAHEJX01. Next base: position 2,504 of record JAAELU010000293.1, read on the forward strand.
GGAACTGCGACGGATCCAACGACTACGGCCACCGACCCACCGAGAACAATTGATGCGGCAACCGCAGATGCCGGTCCGACAACCACGGCCACCCCACCGACGACTCCTGACGCAACGACCACGACCGCCGGCCCACCGAGAACAATTGATGCGGTAACCGCAGATGCCGGTCCGACAACCACGGCCACCCCACCGACGACTCCTGACGCAACAATCTCGACCGCCGGCCCCACCACCGCGACCACAAGTCAGCCGACAACCACGGCCACTGCTACGGGGTACGGAGGGTGGGAACGGCTGCCCGTCGACAACATTTCATCGTTTCAGATCCCAGGATGTGTTCAGTTCTACGGGACCCAGTACAGCACGACCCAGTACAATACTACGATCTGCGGTAATCAGGCTGATCTGTCCCAGCTTCCCGAAGAGAAATTCGAGAAGAACGACCGGTTCTTCTACGCCAAAGTGAGCTGCGGGAATTCGCTGACCGTCTTCGAAGATGCCGGCTACCAAGGGGCACATGGAACTGTTGCCTCAAACTGCTAGGGGGCTGACGCGGCAACTCAATTCAACATCCGACGGATCACCCGATATCGGCGCTTTCTCCGCTGTACGTCGGCGATCCGAGTGCCTCCACCACTGACTGTGACAGCCAGGCGGGCCACTCAGCCGGAAACGCTCATCGCACCGTCCGCACGTCTACGATCGCCTGGGTCACTCTCCCTGCCGGTTGTTGAGCATGGGTGTCTGTAGTTTCCATGCGGCGTTATCGAGCGCTTCGCATGGGCCGCTAGGGCTCCAGCACCACCCAACCGCGACGCTGCAGCTCGGCTGCGAGGTCTTCGGTCGATACATCTTCAAGGGCCGCCTCGGACGACGACCGCTTCGCCGAAGAGGAGCGCTTTGTCGATGGTGAGCGCTTTGTCTGTGACGTGCTGGTCTTCGGCTGCCGTCGGGCGATTTTCGATGGGCGAGGAGTGGCTCGGGTCGAGGCCGGAGGCGTGGAGTGTGCCGGGGGTCCGTCGCCGTACAGCTCGGACTGCAACTGTTCCATGAACGCATCGGCTTCATCCCGGGTGAACTTGCCACCGGCTTGACGCTGAGTGAATCCCATCGGGCCTCGGGCATCGCGAAAATCACTGTGCCCGGCAGCGTCCAGCAACTCAAGCAACTCGTTGAGTTGCTTTCCCGTTGCCGGTGGACCGGAAGATTGACCAAAGGCCATGCTGCAGTCTCCCACGCCTTGCATGGTCGAGCCGACGAGCCGTGATTTCGCGTTGCGGACCGCCAGGGCGGATGGTCGTGGCCCGGAGCAGCCGAGCTGAAATGTCCGATTTCCATCAGCGCTGCCTGATGAGCAGGATCAAACTTGCTGACGTGATAATCGGACAGAAGCCCCGCACCAACCAACTGGCGTTGCTCGTCGCCCATGCGGACGTGCTCGGGTGTGGTATCAACTTGGCGCTAGCCAAACACGCTCTCAATCAGTTCAGCGTCGGTGCATTCAACTTCGTCGGATTTGGCCGCATGGTCACCCCTGGATGGGCACAATCGCCATCGTCGGCGGGCGAACCCCACTAGCCCGTAAGGACCGCCGCTGGCCCGTCAGTCTGGCCCATAACGGGAGTATGTGCAGTTCTGCGCTATGTGGGAGACCTTCTGATGACGCTTCAGCGCCGTGTGTTTTGCAGCGCCAGGACGCAGATCATTAGCCCCGGGTCTTCAGTGATCCAGCGACGGCAGTGACCAGTATGGATTGAGGAGACGCTCTGTATAGATTGGCTGTCTGGCGGCGAACAACAAGATCGATCTGGACGGGGTGGTGGCGTGTTCAGGTGATGACGGCTCACTCCTGTCGATCGGCCGAGTACTGTGCTCGCAGCGGGGCTTGCCGCCAGTCAGGCGTTGGTGATGTCGATGCGGCGATTGATGCTTGTCGGCAGCTGGCTCGCGTTGGCCTGCGTAGCGCTGTTCGTAGCAATCAACATCCACGAGATCGGCCACGTCGTCGTCGCCAGAGTGATGGGCGACTCATCAGCCACTTACCACCTGTACGAGAACAGCCTCGACCAACGCTCTATCGGGCACACCTCGATCAACGACGCGGCGCTGACTGCCGATGACCTCATTGCCGTTTATGCCGCTGGCGTAGCCACCACCCAGATCCTGGCGGTGATTGCTGGCGCGCTTCTCCGGCGTCTCGATGGTTCCAACTCGAAAGCCAGGCCGATACTGATCTCCTTGATCGCTGCCTGCCTATTAGACGCGTTCTTCCAAGCCCTCCAGGGCTTCAGGACGTCGATTCCGCCGAGCCGATTCCCTACCGGTGTCGACGCCGTTGATTTCGCCCATCTCATTGAAACCCGAATTGGTGTCGACTCGACCCTTACCACCTGGTGCATGCTGTTGCTGTCGCTGGGCTGGATCGCCTTGTACCTTTGGGTCAGTCGGTCCTCGCTTCACCCAAGCTGGTCGACTGACCAAGCGCCAACATGATGTTCTCTATCCCTGGCTTCAGTATCGGTACACCGGCGGCTGGACTCCCTTCGCCACCGACCGCGAGCGCCTAGCCATCGCTGAGTAAGAAGCGCTCATCGCACCGTCCGTGGTCGCGTTTATGACCGTCTCAGTCACTCGGAATCGCCGGTTTCCGCTCGCTCGCTACCTACCTGACTGCGACAGCATCGTTGGCCACGGTCTCCACCGCGAACCAACAATCACGAGTCGTCTCATCAACACCGCCCTGAACCCTGACTGTGCCTCTGAAAGACATGAGCCAGCGGCGACAAAGAGGCCCCGAGGGTCAGCCGGTTCGTGCCGCTGATCCGCCAGCTGCGATAGATCCCAAGCATGCAGATGCCACTCGGCAGCGGCCACCCCGCAATGCAACCCGGCGGTGACGACACCGAACGGATATCCGAATGGCCTGTCCCAAGAATCGACCACCCGATCGAGATACCCCCTCGCCGACACCAAGAACTCGGCTACGGCCTCCGTAGGCGGAACGTCCGCCAGCTCACGAAGCGCTTTCTCATTCTCGTCGTCGATGGATGAGCCCGGAAACGGGCGATCGCTGACACCTCCTGCTGCCCGATCCAGCCAGTCGTGATACCAGCGGGTAACGACCAGCAAGTGACGGACTGTCGTAGCCGCGCTCCAATCGCCGCACACCGGGCGATCCCACGCTTCGCCCGTGACCTCGGAGGCAAGCCGCTCGACGGCCTCCACGCCTTCCCCGTAGAGACTCGAAACTTCGCCCGCCGAGATCATTCGCACAGTCTTGCACCGTCAACGCAGGCACTCCTGGCCCGCTCGACAACGCCGGTGGCGCGACGGCCTTCGTCACTGACCGTGACGGCCAGGCCGTCGCCGACCAGGTAACGCTGCATCTCACCGTCGGTGGTCGCGTTTCCGCTTGCCCGACCCGGGCCATCCCTGCCGGATATGGGTGGTCGGATTGACGATCTCGGAGCGGGGCCTGGCGGTGTTGTTGGCGATCGCTGCTATGCGGGCGAGGTCAGCAGTTCGCCTGGGCTACGGTCAGCCTTGCGCGGCTATCTGCCACACAGCGGGACGCTCATCGACTATTCCAACCACGATCACGTTGGAGCCGTCCGCCACTGCCGCCATGACGAAGCCAAAGCTCCCCGGCCCCTTCGGGATCTCCGTCCAGGTGAACCCGTCGGTGGAGGTCCAAAGCGACGTCCGCTCACCAATCGCGACAAGGCGTGGACCTGCCGACACAACAGCAGCGAACCCCTCACTAGGGAACGCCTCACCGGGTCTGAGGCCGATGGCTTGGTCGTCAGACACCTGCGTCCACGTGGTGCCGTCCGTGGAGGTCCAGATTGCGCCGCCGGCGCCCCCTTCGCTCTGGCCAACGGCAACGAAGCCCGGGCCTCCAACAGTCACGGCACTCATTTGTCCCTCGACATCAGCTGCTCGTGTCCAAGAGAGCCCATCGGGTGAGGTCCAAACGTGGTCTCCGACGGCGACGAGGCCGGGACCTCCCGTGACCACATCAGCCATCTCGGAAATGGAGGTTGCCTCGTCGTGCGTGACACGCGTCCAGTCTCGCCCCTCAGGAGAGGTCCACACTGCGGACCCGACGGCGACAAGGCCGGGACCTCCGGCTGTGACTTCAACCACCTCCCCGTCACCGAAGACAGCGTCGCCACCGCCCAACTGTGTCCACGACGACCCGTCGCTCGATCCGAGCACCAGGACCTCGCTGAGACCGAAGGGACCCGGTGCGCTGACGGCAACAGCTCCTGGGCCACCCGCCGTAACCGCATAGAGGGCGCCCATGTCCTCGGGGCTAGGATCCGGCACGCCAGGAACCAGCGTCCAGTCGACACCATCTGTCGAGGTCCACACCGCGGAGCGCCCCTCGGCCGAACCGACGGCCACGAACCCTGGACCAGCGGCTGCGAGATCGATGATTTCCCCATCTAGGTCGAGATCTGCGTCGTCAGCTGCAACCCGAGACCACTCAAGCGACGGTGCGGTCGTCGTCGGCGCCGCTGGCTCTTCCTCTTCCACCGCAGTCGGTGCCGCTGGCTCCGAGCCATCGTCCCCACAGCCAGCCAGAACGACGATCGCGCACATGAGGACGAACAAGATCGGTAGTCGATGACTGCGCTCCACGACCATGAAGTCGATTGTTGCCAGGAGACTCCAAGACCCATAGGGACCTTGGTCACAACCCCGAGAAATCGGAAACCGCGTCCACCCAACCTCCCAGGTATGGCTCACTGGACCGTTGGCCGCGCTATCTCGGCTCGTGTCAGATCGCCTCGGGTGGTCCAGGCCCGCTGGTTGTGTGCGCAACCTCGGCGAGGCGAATCCCGACCGCTCTTCCAGGATTCGGGAGCCAGCCACGAAATGGAACTCTGGTTCGAGGTCGGCGACGTCGAGTACCTCAACGACGGCCTCGTCGGCCGGCCCTGAGCGATCCGCCGCCGCCGTCCGGGATCGAAGCCTCTCAGCGCTCGACATCACGCATGATCCGGCCCGTCGAGGACCGGTGTGTTCTGACCGTCGTTTCCGATCGTCCCGACCATCCGATCACGCCGGTACCAG
>JAAELU010000294.1 GCA_024226255.1 bacterium
GACCGGCCCCAATTCGCCGGCCTCGTCGGCCCACTCGTCCCAGATACGAACCCCATTCTCCTTGAGATATCCGACGTTGGAGTCGCCGGCAAGGAACCACAGCAATTCGTGGATGATCGACTTGACGTGGACCTTCTTGGTTGTGACCAAGGGGAAGCCCGAGCCGAGGTCGTACCGGACTTGACGGCCAAACACGCCGTGCGTGCCGGTGCCGGTCCGGTCCATCCGGTAGGTACCCGAATCCAGGACATCTTGGAGTAGGTCAAGGTACTGCTGCATCGGAGACTCTCCCTCTCTGCTCACCGGACCAGTGGCGTGGTGACTCGTGCTCAAGCGGCGCGGGCGAAGAAGTGACGGCCCGCTCTGGAACAGCAATATTAGTCAGGCGAATCACACTCGTGTAACTAACTTTTCGCGAGAATGGGGCGGGTCGCCGCAGGGGTAGAAGGTCAGCAAAGCATTGGTCTTCAGTTAGCCTTCCCTGGTGATTCTCATTCGCTTTCTCATCGGCGTACTCGTCGCGATCGTCGTCGGCGTCGCCCTCATACCGCTGTTGGTTCTGCTCGACCTCAGAGACGGCGGTACCGGATGGGGGCTTTGCAACGACGGGTTCGGTCGCTGCAACACCTCGTACTTTGTCGGCCTAGAGCTGCTTGTTGCACTGATGGCGGCGATTCTGGTTCTCGTGCTTGCCATCGGGGGACTCGTGAAGCTGTTGCGCTACCTGAGAGAACGATCGCCGCGGCCAACAGCGGCACGCTAGCTTGGCTCCATGGCGCGGCCTCAAGACCCCTCTCATCTCAAAGAGCTCTCCTTGCGCGAGAGGATGCCGGACTATCTAGCCATGTTTGCCGTCGGTATTGGCGTCAGCGTGACGGTCGGGCTGATAGTGACATGGGTGTCGAGTCATAGCTTCGTTGCCGGATTCGGTTATTCGATGATCGGCCTGGGAGTCGTCCTGCTTCTCGCCGGCGGCGTCTCAGGCGGCGGGTACGGCAATCTGGGGGTTGGAGCTCTTGCCACCATGTTTGGATCGGAGCTGAGGGCTCAACCGACTGATACCGCCGACGAGGATCCCGCTGAACTGCGCCGCCAGGTCTTTGGAAGGCGTGGCGACGCCCGCGAGCGGCTCCGCAAGGGTCTGCGGCCCGAAGCGAACCCGCGAGCGTTTTGGCAGGTGATCGCCGGCTTCGCGTATTTCGGTTTGGGCACCTACATCGTGATAGCGCTGGCTAGTTGAGTCGACGGCCCGTTCCCACAACCAGGCCTGCCAAGGCGGTTACTGCAGCACCGGTCATAACCCACAGTCCCGATCCAATCTCGGCGGCCGCGTCGACAATGGCGGCATCTCGGTCGGCGAGACGCGCATCGATCAGGAGGGCCCCGGTGAGGATCAGAGCAAGTGTCACCGCGGCGGCCGCCGCGACGGCTGCGATGCCGCTCAGGCTGTCGCCTCGATCACCTGCGACAGCGACGAAGGCGGCGGCCAGCAGAGCGATCACGGGACGGCCGCCGGCGGCGGCAATTCCTGAGATACTTCCAAGTGCGTCTGCGGCGAAATAGGGCAGGAGCAATGAGCCGGCCGCTCCGATCGCGGCGATCAAGATGATTAGGCGGCCCCGCTGCATCAGGTCTCGACCGGCTCCGTAGCCAGGAACAGGCCGGCCGCCTGGGCAATAACCGTCGCTCCGACGAGCGCCTCACCCTGGATGCGTAGTCGGCGCCCTCTTCTCTCGACGACCGTGCCGCGGACCTGGTACTCGGCGTCGGCCGGAGCCGGCTTGCGATACTTCAGATCGAGATTGGCGGTTACCACGAACGTGCCTTCGAGAAGCATTGCCGACCAAGCCATCGTTTCGTCGAGAAGAGTCGCGATGATGCCGCCGTGGAGGATGCCGGCGAAACCGCTGTAATGGTGTCGGGGACGAAAGCGGGCGGTGATGGACCCGGAGTCGACCGCGAAGTTGTCGAGGTGGAGTCCGATTGGGTTACCGAGGCCACATCCGAAGCATTCGTTGTACCTGGACCGAATCACCGCCGCTCGGTCTTTCAGATCAGGCATCGACACTTCCGAATACGACCTTGCCGTCTGCGATCGACGCTACCCGTACTAGCGAGTCGACGCGCCATCCATGAGCTTCGAGGCGCTCCCGACCCGGGGTGAAACCCTTCTCGATGGCGAACACGAACCCGACGGGCTGGCATCCGGCTTCAGTCGCAATCTCGCCAAGTGCCTCGGCAGTCCTTCCGCCGGCAAGGAAGTCGTCAACGATGGCGACCCTGGTTCCGGGTTTGAGCACCCGGCGAGACACCTCGACTCGATACTCGGTTCCTTTTGTTGGTGAGGCTACTTCGCGAGCGAACGTGTACCGATTGCCGGGACCGACGTACTTTTTGGCGTACACCACAGGCAGGTCTGCCTGAAGTCCGCACGCCAATGCCGGCGGAATCCCGGACGCCTCGGCGGTGAGGATCAGGTCCACATCCCAAGGCTCGATGATCTCGGCGATTGACACGCCAATGAGTCGCATCACATCCGGGTCAACTCGATGATTCAGAAACTCGTCGACCATTATCAGCTGGCCTTCGACTCGGGCTCTTTCAGTGACGATTTGCAGAAGATCCATGCCCGGCATCGTACCGGTCAGGTTTGCCGGCTGCGCCACCGGTGCCGACCGGGAGGTGGCGTAGGATGTCGCCCCATGCCACCACCTGTTCAGCCAACACGATCAACCGACGAACGTCGCAATGCACGCGTTCTCCTGAATCGTCTCAAGAAGCGGTACCCGGTGATGCACACCGCGCTGGACTACAAGAATGCGTGGCAGCTCCTCGTGTCCACGGTCCTGTCCGCCCAGACGACAGACGAGAACGTCAACAAGGCGGCTCCGGTCCTCTTCAAACGGTGGCCGAGCCCGGAGGAACTTGCAGGGGCCAATCCGGAGGACGTTGAAGAGGTTGTCTTCTCGACAGGTTTCTACCGGCAAAAGACCAAGTCGGTGATTTCGCTCGCAGCGGACCTCGTGGATCGATTCGATGGCACCGTCCCAAAAACGCTGGAGGATCTCGTGACGTTGCGCGGTGTCGGCCGTAAGACCGCGTCAGTGGTGATGGCGGAGGTGTGGAACCTACCCGCCATTGCGGTCGACACTCATGTCAAGAGGGTGACCAATAGGCTCGGCTTGACTACAGAAACTGATCCCGTGAAGGTCGAGTACGACCTGCGAGCTCTCCACGCGGAGAAGGAGTGGAGCGGCATTTCGATGCGTTACATCCAGTTTGGGCGCGATATCTGTGATGCCCGCAAACCCCTCTGCTGGGAATGTCCGCTCTCGGATCGATGCGTCTACCCCGACAAGTCGCCGCGGCCGTGAGCGAACGCCGTCAGTTGGATCGTGAGATTGTTCGGCTGGCTCTGCCGGCGCTAGGGGCGCTGGCTGCTGATCCTCTCGTTTCACTAGTCGACACCGCCTGGGTGGGCCGACTCGGTGCCGACGCCCTCGCCACGCTGGGAATCGCCACATCGATCTTGGTCAGCGTCTTTTTTGTGTTCAATTTCCTGGCGTACGGATCGACACCTCTGATCGGTGCGGCGATCGGTCGCGGTGAAGCTGGTGTTGCGGCTCGGTTCGGTGGGGGAGCGGCCGTCATTGCAGTGGTCGCAGGCCTGCTTGCCATGGTGGCGGCGATCATATTTGCCCCTCAGCTCGTGGACCTCATGGGCGCTGACGCCAGCATCGTCAATGAAACGGTCAGCTACGTGCGCATCCGATCTCTGGCGCTACCGGCCGTGTTGCTCATCATCACGGCGCACGGCATCTTTCGGGGTCACCAGGACACCCGGACCCCGTTCCTGGTCACGGCCGGGTTCAATCTGATCAACTTGATTCTCGACCCCATCTTCATCTTTGGGCTCGACCTCGGAGTAACTGGCGCCGCCATTGCCAGCGTCACTGCCCAGTGGGCAGGCGTTCTGTGGTTTGTCGCCATCGCCAGGCGACCTGAACATCGAGCCCGCCTACTGCTGTTTCGTGGCCTTACGTGGCAAGGGATTCGTCCGCTTATCGGTGCGTCCGCCGCCTTGGTGATACGTACCGGCTCGCTGCTTGCCGTCTTTGCCATTGCGACTGCGATCGCTTCGCGGATCGGAAAGACGGCGGTCGGGGCTCATCAAGTGGCCTCGCAGCTGTGGTTGTTCCTGGCTCTCGTGGTGGACGCCTTGGCAATCGCCGGCCAAGCGATGATCGGTCCACTCTTGTCGGGAGGCCGAGCCGATCTGGCGAGACAGGTCGCCAACCGGTTGCTGCAGCTAGGCCTGGTGGTAGGGGTCGGTCTTGGAGTGATCATGGCGTTGTTGGCACCTGTCCTTCCGAACCTCTTCACGAATGACGAGGCGGTCTTGGCCGTCGTGGACAGCGTGTTCTGGTTCGTGGTGATCATGCAACCGCTGAACGCCGCGGTTTTTGTGTGGGATGGGATTGGGGTGGGCGCAAGTGCGTTTCGCTACCTCGCGGTCTCCATGGTTGTGGCATCCGCTTGTGCAATCGCGCTCCTACTCGCGGTGCTTCCGACCGGCGGTGAGCTGCCCATGGTGTGGTGGGCACTCATTGTGCTGATGGTCGTGCGGTTGGCGGCGATGGCTTGGTGGCACCACAACGGACCGCTCTCGGCCCGGGCCGCAGCAGCATCGGCGGCCTCGTAGGAGGCCTAGGCCTCGGTCGGAGTGACCCGCTCAGCTTCGGCGGCTTCTGGCTGGGCCGCCGGTGTCTGGCGCTTATCGCGGACCAGGTCGATTCCCCGGGTCTCTGGCAGGCGACTCACCAGGAAAGCTGCAACAAACAAGCCGAGTGCAAGCAAGCTGATCGTTTTCGGGAGGCCAATGCTGTCGACGACGATCGCTCCTATTGCGAAACCCGAGATGCTTCCGGCAATGGCTGCATTGGTGATCCAGCCGGCTGCGGTGGCTCGCACCCGTGTGGGGAACAACTCAGACCTGTGGGCGGCAAACGCGGGAACCAGCATGGCGGCGCCGAATGACGCAATCAGGATGGACGGAGCCAGCAACCATCCTGAACCGAGCGTGTAGAAGCCGATGCCGCCAATGCCTCCGAGAATCAACGCCACGACCGTCGTCTGACGCCGCCCGATGCTGTCGGCCATTCGGCCGCCGAAGAGAAGTCCCAGGGCGCCGAGGCCGGAGAATACGATCAACAAGAAGCGAGCTGGGCCGGCATCCCATGCCAGATCGTTGATCAACCGCTCGAATACGAAGTCGAAGGCCGGCGACGAGAAGGCGGCAACAAAGAACGCAATGCCGGCGAGAGGCCAGAAGTGTTTGGCGAGACCTGCCGACAGCGCCCGGGCGAATGTGACGTTGGTCTCGAACTTGCGGAATGCTCTGGTCTCGAGCAGAAATTGGTTGAGCAGCGGCACGGCAAACAATCCAACCGCCGAAATCCCGAAGAGAATCCGCCAGGATTCGTCGCTGCGCTCGGCCAACGGCAGCAGGATCAAACCGAGTCCGGTGCCCATCGACCCGGCGAGGGCGTAGATACCCATTCCGTACGCCCGCACGGCTGGAGTCAGCTCTTCCGCCAGAACCACAATCGCCAAAGCCGCAACCGCGACAACACCAACTCGAGTCATCGATTGGGTGATCGCAAATGCCGCCGTTCCCGGAAGGAATGCCGTCGCCGCGTTACCGGCGATGAGGAGGATGAACGCGGCAATAAACGGCTTGCGGCGCCCCTCCCGGTCGGCGTAGATGGCGAAGCTGATGCCGATGAGCGATACCGCCCGGGTGATAGCGAAGACCCAGAACATGTCGCCTTCCGACAGCCCAAGCGAAGCTCGCGCAAACGGGAGCGTGTGCGAAATAGTGGTTCCGGCTAGACCGGCGAGAAACGCCACAAGCGACATGAGGAATAGCGCACGACGATCCCGTGGCGTGAAGGACGAGGGCTCCGTGCCTTGGATCAGCATGAGAAACGAGTCGACTTTGGGTTGGCGTCACAGCGAGGTTGCTTCACGAGGCGTGAGACTAACGGCTCCGCGCCGCGAGCCGGGGTCGAATCAGTAGTCGGCAATCAATAGCCAGTAGTCAGTACCGCGAGGAGGGGCTTCTGGCTACAGGTCACTCACTGCTGATTGCCGAACGATTTCTGTCGGGATTCCAGCAATCTGCTGATTTGATGGAACAATGGCCCGAACCGGACGGTTGGCTGACGGGATAGACCGGGCTATCGCGGTTTCGCGCCGCGCACGAGGAGACCCCAGAACATGACAGAGCTTTTTGCTGCCGTGTTCTTCGGGTTTGTGTCGTTTATCAGTCCGTGCGTGCTGCCATTGCTTCCCGGCTACATCTCCCTCATCTCGGGGTACTCGATTCAGGACCTGTCGGACGGCAAGGTCGACAATCGCAAGGTCACCATCAAGACCGGCTTATTCGTTGCCGGGTTCACGTTGGTATTCGTGGCCCTGGGGGCGGGCGCAACCTCGGTAGGATCATTCCTGCGCTCAGAACTCGGTCTGTTCCGTGTTATCGCCGGCTGGACGGTCTTCCTTCTGGGCGTATTCGTGGCGGTGACTGCCGTGTGGACGCCATCGTTCTTGATCCCGGCGATGAAGGACCGCCGGATCGAGGTCAAGCCATCGAGGCTCGGCAACTTTGCACCGCCCGTGATGGGTGCGGCGTTCGCTTTCGGTTGGACGCCCTGTCTGGGTCCGTTCCTCGGCTCTGCGCTAACGCTGGCGAGCAACAGCGAGGACGTCGGCACCGGGATGCTACGGCTGTTCTTCTACTCGCTGGGACTTGGGATTCCATTCCTGTTGACCTCGCTACTGCTGGCTCGGGCCTTTTCATTCTTCAATGGCATCAAGAAACATCTCACGGCCATCACTGTGGCCTCGGGCGTTCTCCTGGCGATGTTCGGTCTGCTGCTCGTCACCAACCAGCTGACTACCTTGTCCAGCTGGTTCACGGATCTGCTGGTGCGACTTGGTTTGGAACGATTCGCGATTTCGTAGGCTTCCCGGCTGCAACGAATCGCGGCCCGCCTAATCTCGCTCCGATGAAGCCGAACCTCTCCCAACAGGAATTTGTCGCCTTGGCGGACAGCTACTCGGTGGTGCCTGTATCGATTGAGATCCTCGGCGATCGAGAGACCCCCGTTTCGGTCTACGAGAAGTTGGTTGGTTCGGAGAACGGCTTCCTTCTCGAATCGGTTGAGGGTGGCGAGCGGTGGGCCCGCTGGTCGTTTGTGGGCTGGGATTCGCAGGTGACGCTCGCTGCATACGACGGGGTTGCCACGGCGAGCACCTCGGGAGATGTACAGCTGCCCGATCTGGCGGGTGTGGATCCGCTGCGCGCATTGGAGATCCTCATCGCCGAGTTCTCCACTCCACCCGACGATCAACTCGGCTTGGGCGGGCAGGTTCCACCGCTCTTTGCCGGTGCCGTTGGATTCCTAGGCTATGACGTCGTTCGCTACATCGAGCATTTGCCGGATCGACCGGCCGACGACCGGGGTCTCCCAGAGCTGGCTTGGCAGTTTTTTACAATGTTGGCGGTGGTCGACCGCTTCCGGCAGACCATCCGCCTCGTCCGCAACGTGTTCGTGGGCGACGACCCGGCGGCCCAGTACGACGAAGCCGTATCGGATCTGACGACAGTCGTTGGGCGGCTCGGGCAGAGTGTTCCCTACACCGTGCGTGCCCGCCCTGGGTTCACCGCTGAGCCGACAGCACGCGCCAACATGACCCAGGCTGCCTTCGAGAGGGCTGTCGAACGTGCCATCGACTACATCAAGGCAGGAGACGCCTTCCAGATCGTGCCGTCGCTACGTCTGGAGGTCGACTTCGCAGGTGATCCCTTCGAGGTGTATCGCGCGTTGCGGATGGTGAATCCATCGCCGTTCCTGTTCTACCTTCGCCAGGGCGAGGTGGCCATTTCGGGAGCGTCCCCGGAACTCATGACGCGAGCCCGAGACGGCAAGGCCGACAGCCGTCCAATCGCAGGAACCAGACCCCGCGGCGCCACGCCACAAGAGGATCAGGCTCTTGCGGACGAGCTGCTCGCCGATCCCAAAGAGCGGGCAGAACACGTAATGCTCATCGATCTCGCACGCAATGACCTGGGCCGGGTCTGCGAATACGGATCGGTCGAAGTGGACGACTTGATGGTCATTGAGCGCTACTCGCACGTCATGCACATCGTTTCAGGCGTGAGCGGGAACCTCCGCCCGGGAACTGGTCCCATTGAGCTGCTGCGCGCAACCTTCCCCCATGGGACGGTTTCTGGGGCACCCAAGGTGCGGGCAATGGAGATAATCGATGAACTCGAGCCAACCGCACGGGGTCCGTATGCGGGCGCCGTCGGCTATATCGATTTTTCTGGCAATGTTGACACCGCAATAGCGTTGCGCACACTGGTCGCCGCCGGGGGCAAGGCTTGGGTGCAGGCGGGCGCCGGGATTGTGGCGGACAGCAATCCGGCTCTCGAGTACCAGGAGTGTCTGAACAAGGCAGCAGCTGTTTTGGCTGCGCTGGCAGGTTCCGCTGATGTCTGACGGTGGCGTCACTGAGGACGCAGCTGGGATTCGTTTCCAAACAGACATCGCCGCCTTGACGCAGCGGGTAGCTGCCGTGCCCGGACGGTTCGGTGTCATTTGGATTCGCGGGGCCGACGCCGTTTCGTTTCTCGATGGCCTGATCAGTCAATCGGTTGCTGCCACGGAACCGGGTGCAGTCCGCCGCTCGCTGTTGCTGACGCCCCAGGGGAAGATGCGAGCGTTCTTGTGGGTCCTTGGCAGCGCAGACGGCGAGGTGGGGTTGATCACCCAGAGCACCACAGAGGACATTGCCATTGCCGACCTGACACGGTTCAAGTTCCGGGTGGATGCGACTATCGAGCTCGATTCACGCCCAACAACGACATTGGTGGGACCGGGCGCGGAGGATGTGCTTCTGGCTGCGGACGTTCCACGCCCAGGGCAAGGGTGGCTAGCGACCCAGGCCGGTCTGGTCGCCAGGGTGCCATTCACGTCCGGCGAGATTCCCCGGTTCGTTCTTGTGGGCGATGCCGTGGCGGCCGTCGCAGCCGTGGCGCCGGTCGCCGGTGACATGGCCTACGAATCTGCCCGGATCTCTATGGGAGAGCCGTTGGGAGCCGTCGACTTCGACGATGGCACGATTTCTCATGAGCTGGGACCCGTTGAGGCTGCTGTCGACTTCACCAAAGGTTGCTACCTCGGCCAGGAGCTGGTCGCCCGGATTGACAGCCGCGGCCGGGTAATCCAATCCCTCCGCGGAATCTCTGCCACCGGTAGCGTCTCGATGGTTGGCGCTCGTCTCACCACTCCAGAGCGCGATGTGGGAGTCGTGACATCCAGTGCCCCGGCGCCGGGCGGGTCCGGAACCATTGGTCTGGCGCTGGTCCGCCACGAAGTCGACAACGGTTCGCAAGTCACAGCAACGTTCGACGACGAGCAGCTGGCGGCAACAGTCGAAGCCCTGCCGTTTCCCATTGGCGGCTGACGACTGCCTTCTTTTCGACTTCTGAGAAGGCGAGTTACCGGTCAAGGGTTACCAGTCAAGAGTTACCAGTTACCAATCCGCGAATGGCCGTCAACTGGTAACCGGTAACTGGCAACTTCACTCCTCGTTCCTATCCATCTGACATCTGACATCTCACATCTTTCTTTACAGTGTCCATACATTTTGACCCGATACTGGGACTGGACCATCGACGGGAGCCATGATGTCTGGCGGGACCATCCTCCTCATCGAGGATGAAGTTGAAATCGCGGATCTGTTGACCCTCTACTTCGAGCGAGAGGGGTTCCGCCTAACCCATGCCGACAGCGGCGAAGCCGGGCTACAGCGCCTCGAAGAGCGGTCGCCGCGCGTCGTTCTTCTCGACATCGGTCTCCCTGGTATCGACGGTGTCGAAGTGTGCCGGCGAATCAGGGCTGGTTCAGATGTACCGGTGATCATGCTCACGGCACGCGACAGCGAGATCGACAAGATCGTCGGGCTCGAGATTGGCGCCGATGACTACGTGACGAAGCCGTTCAGTCCGCGTGAGCTTGTGGCGCGAGTCAAAGCAGTTCTCCGCCGTAGTGAGGAGCGACCTACACAATCGACGGTTGTGGAGGTGGCAGGATTCGCCGTCGATAGTGGTCGACGCGAGGTCACCACACCGAACTCAACAGTTGTCCGACCAACTGCCCGCGAATTTGATCTACTGCTGTACTTGGCGCGCCATGAGGGGCTCGTGTTATCGCGCGCTCAGCTACTCGAGGCAGTCTGGGGATACGACTACTTCGGAGAGACAAGAACGGTCGACGTGCACATCAGACAGCTACGCAAGAAGCTGCCTGACGTGCCTATCGAAACTGTATGGGGAGTCGGCTACCGATTCGGTAGCTGAGACTGCAATGCGAAGACGCATCTTCTGGGGCGTATTGGTGGCCGCAGTAGTTGCCTTGTTGATCGGCCTGGCTCCTGGTGCCGTCATCCGCCGGCAACAGCTCGACGCCAATCGTGCCGAATTGAACCGCCAGGCGGAGGTGACGGCGCGCCTGCTGGGCGATCAGATCCAACCGACGTTGCGTAGCGACGACAGGTTGCAGCTGCGACAAACGCTGCGTCAGAGTCGGCTCATTGGCGGCTATGACTATCTCGAAGCTGCGATTGTCGACGGCGGTGGGATCAGATCAATCCTCCTTGATCCGGTCCTGATTCCGATGCTCGAAGTCGGTGCGTTCGATCGGCCTTCGGTTCGGCAATTCGACATCAACGGGACGCCGGTGTTCGCCACCTCCCGTTTGATTCGTGTCGGAGAGGTACGGCTTCTGATTGTATTTGGACGCGAGGAACCCTTGCTGGCAGCTCGCTCTTTCACAGGCCCGCTGGCCTTTGGTCTCATCGCCGGTCTAGCCCTCGCCTTGGCAGTCTCGGTCCTCGTATCGCGGCGGCTGGGTCGGCGCCTTGCCGGGCTCGAGGAGGCGGCCATCGGCTTGGCGAGCGGCGACCTGGGAGCGCGTGCTCCGGTTGAAGGCGGTGATGACCTTGCCGAACTCAGCTCGACCTTCAACCACATGGCCGCAAGCTTGCAGCGCTCCCAACGTCGAGAAAGAGACTTTCTGATGAGCGTCGGGCATGACCTGCGGACCCCACTGACGACGATTCGGGGATATGCCGAAGGCCTCGCCGCCGGGATCATCGAGCCGGAGGACTTCCCTCGGGTTGCCGACGTACTCCACCGCCAGACCGATCGGCTGAGCAGGCTTGTCGAGGACCTGATGCTCCTTGCGCGACTCGAAGCGCGCGAGTTCACGATGCGCCCGGAACGGGTTGACCTTGCTGCCCATGTCAAGGAGATCGTCGAGGCACATCGAGTCCGCGCCGAGAAGCTAGGCGTGCGCTTCGAGGCCCACATCCAACCCGTCGGCATCGTCGAGGTAGATCCGGACCGGGTTGCACAGTTGCTGGGCAACCTCGTTGACAACGCACTGCGCTACACACCAGAGCAGGGGTCGGTCGTCCTCAGTCTCACGGGCAATCCAGAGTTGTTCACCTTGGAGATTGCCGACACCGGCCCTGGTATCGACCCGGAGGACATCCCACGGGTCTTCGAGCGCCTCTACGTCGCGCAGCATTACCGACCGGTGCGACCCGAGGGGAGTGGGCTGGGACTGTCGATCGTCAAGGAACTGGTGGATGCACTCGGCGGTCGGGTCGACGTGATGAGCGAGCCAGGGCATGGCACGACGGTGCGCCTTTCTCTGCCGAAGGCGGTAGCTGAGCCGTTCCCGGTTACCCGCTGACAGCGCAATGTCGGCGCCGATCTACTCTGGCGGGATGGCCCGATTCTCCATCATCAGTCCGCGACGCGCCGTCGCCGTCTGGCTTGCCATCATGGCTGTACTGGCAACGTCATGTTCGGGCAATACCGACGGCCTAGTCGGACAGGACCTGTTCGAAAGAACTTGCGCGGTGTGCCACGGAGGCGGGGGCGAGGGTTCGGCCAACCGCCCGGCCCTGAACCAAGGATCAGACGCGGCCACGCTCACAGACGAACAGATACGTGGAGTGATATCGGTGGGGCCGGGCGCTATGCCGAGCTTTGCGTCCCGCCTGAGCAAAGAGCAGGTCGACAGCCTCATCGAGTACTTGCGGCAGCTTCAGGCCGGCTCAGCCGATGAAGATTGACGCCCCTCTCGAGCATTACGCTGTAGTGCCGCATGCTTGAAGAGATCCTCCGCGCCACCCGAATCCGCGTTGGGCTACTTGAACCGCGCCGCCGCGAATTTGAGGAGCGGGCTGCCGCTATGCCCCCAAGCAGGGGATTCGAGGCCGGGTTGAACGCTTCCGGTCTCCAAATAATCGCCGAGATCAAGCGACGCTCTCCATCGGCTGGTGACATCTCTATGCATCTGGATCCAGCAGGTCAAGCGAGCCGCTACGAAAGCGGGGGAGCGGCCGCAATCTCGGTTCTGACCGAGCCCGACTTCTTTGGGGGCTCCATCGATGACTTGGAAGCCGTTCGTGCGGCGGTCACAATCCCCATCTTGCGCAAGGACTTCGTCATCGACGAAGTCCAGATCCATGAGGCAAGATCCGCCGGGGCCGACGCGGTACTGCTCATCGTGGCGGCGCTCGAAGAGGCCCGGTTGGCGGATTTGCTGGCAGCGGGCCGCAATGTCGGGTTGGACGTCCTTGTGGAGGCTCACACCGGCGCCGAGCTCGAAGTCGCCAACCGCTGCGGAGCTCGGATCGTCGGAATCAACAACCGGGACCTGCACACGTTCGAGACCGACCTCGCAACGGCTGAGCGGCTGGCCCCGGACGTGAGGGGATCGACAAAGGTCGCCGAGTCCGGGGTTTCGTCACCGATAGGGGCAGCTCGGATGGCGGTCGCCGGTTATGACGCAATCCTCGTGGGCGAGGCCCTCGTGCGCAGCGACGATCCCGCCGCACTTGTTGCCGCGTTGCGCCAGGCAGGGCACCAATGACAGACGAGCTGTGGGTGAAAGTGTGCGGCCTGACTCGTACTGAGGACCTCAATGCGGTCATCGAGGCAGGTGTGGACGCCGTCGGGCTGGTCCTCGTGAGGCGATCGCCGCGCTGTCTGGACTTGCCAGTCGCAGCTGAGTTGGCCGATAGCGCCAAAGGTCGGGCGACGGTTGTGGTGCTGGTGGAAGGCGAGCCGGACGAAGCTCTCACAATCGCCCGCAGTGTGGGAGCCGACATGGTTCAGCCATACGGGGATCACGCGGAGGCCATAGCGGACGTCGCCATCGAGGCAGGGCTGAAGGTGTTGTTTCCGATCCAGGTTACGCCCGGTGATTCGATCGGCGTGGATGCCATGCCGGCGCAGGCGCGGCCGCTGCTGGACTCCGCCGTTGGTGGCGTTAGCGGTGGAACCGGAATCCCCTTCGATTGGGGCCGCGCCCGCCAGGTCGGCGGTGCTGTCATTGCAGGTGGGCTCAACCCCGAGAATGTGGCCTCAGCAGTTATCCAGGCCGAACCTTGGGGGGTCGACGCCTCGAGCGGTCTCGAGGCTGAAGTGGGAGTGAAAGACCACGGTAAGGTGTCGGCCTTCATCCAGGCGGCCAAGTCGCCCAAGGAGCTGCAGTGACAATTCAATCCCCACCGGACGACCAAGGGCGCTTTGGAGACTATGGCGGCCGATTCGCCCCTGAGATCCTGATGCCTGCTCTGCTCGAGCTCGATGAGGCATTCCATGAGGCGTGGGCCGATCCCGGCTTCCATGCGGAACTCGACGAGCTTCTCGCCAACTACGTTGGCCGTCCGACTCCCGTGTACCGGGCGGCGCGCCTGTCCGAACAGTTGGGAATCGACCTGTGGCTCAAGCGTGAGGATCTAGCACACACCGGGGCCCACAAGGTCAACAACACGATTGGTCAGGCGCTTCTCGCCAAACGGATGGGAAAGCCTCGGATCATCGCCGAGACGGGAGCGGGGCAGCACGGGGTCGCCACCGCCACCGCTTGTGCCCTGCTCGGCCTTGAGTGTGTTGTCTACATGGGAGCCAAGGATGTCGAGCGCCAGGCGCTCAACGTCTACCGGATGCGGCTCATGGACGCCGAAGTGATCAGCGTCGAGAAGGGGGCGGCAACCCTCAAAGATGCGGTTTCGGAAGCAATGCGCGACTGGGTCGCCAGCGTTGAGAACACTCACTACATCATCGGATCCGTGGTCGGACCTCACCCATTCCCGCTACTGGTCCGCGAATTCCAGAAAATTATTGGCGAAGAGCTGCAAGAGCAGATGGACCAGTCGCCCATCCGTCCGACCCCCGAGGTCATCGTGGCCTGTGTCGGCGGGGGGTCGAATGCGATGGGGATATTCCACCCGTACCGTGATTCGGGCATCGACCTCGTCGGCGTCGAGGCGGCCGGCCACGGAATCGCGAGCGGGCACCATGGCGCCTCGCTGGTCGCGGGATCACCGGGAGTTCTCCACGGGTCCCACACTTACCTGCTCCAAGACGAGCAAGGGCAGGTCCTGGAGGCTCACTCCATCAGCGCCGGATTGGACTACCCAGGTGTTGGCCCCGAGCACTCGTATTTCCGAGACACCGGTATTGCTAGGTACGTCGCCGTCACCGACGACGATGCTCTGGACGCACTCCGTGTGATGAGTGCCACCGAAGGAATCATCCCGGCACTCGAATCGGCCCACGGTCTGGCATGGATCATGGCGGCTGCCGACGAACTTCAAGGTAAGACCGTCGTACTCAATCTCTCGGGACGTGGCGACAAGGACGTTCAGCAGGTGGAGAAGTTCGGTGGCTGAACGAATTCGGCAGATGTTTGCAGCGGCACGAGCTGACAATCGGGCTGCATTGCTCCCGTACATGACCGCCGGGCTGCCGGGGCCGACGACTTCGATCGACATGTTTCGGGCAATGGCGGATGCCGGGGCGGACGGCTTCGAGGTGGGGATCCCGTACTCCGATCCCCTGATGGACGGCCCCACGATCCATGAGGCTGGGCTTCGTTCACTATCCAAGGGGACAACCACCTACTCGAGTCTGGATTTGGTTGAGCAGATCGTGGTTGCCACCGCTGTGCCGGTGGTGGTGATGACATACGTGAATCCGGTCCTGGCGGTCGGTCCGGCCGATTTCTGCAGGCGAGTCGCCGATGCCGGGGGATCAGGTTTGATCGTGGCAGATTTGCCGGCAGATGAGTCGGACGACATTGCCGCCGCCTGCCAGGATGCTGGATTGGGACTCGTGCTCTTTGTTGCGCCCACGACAGATGATGGCCGCCTGGCCGAGGTCGTGGCCCGCCGTCCACTGTTTGTATACGGTGTCGCTGAGCTCGGCGTGACGGGCGGCCGAGACGCGGTGTCATCGCATGCGGCAGCACTGGCCGGACGAGTCCGTGCCGCTACAGACACGCCCTTGGTCCTCGGCGTTGGGATTTCGACAGCGGAGGCGGCTCACCAGGCTGCTCTGGTCGGTGACGGAGTCATCGTCGGGTCGGCATTGGTGCGGCGGGTTCTCGATGCCTCCGAACCCACCGACGCGGCCGCGTCCCTCGCCTCGGCGGTCACCGAATTGGCTGCGGCGGTTCGTCGCTAACCCTATTCAGCGCTCCCGTGAGGTGGCTAGTCCGTCCGGCATGTCCGCAAACCCTCCTGGCTATGGAGCGCCCGCCACCGCACACTTGCACCAGCGACGCTAAGTCACCCCTTCGACGAAGCGTCCAGATCAGCGGGGGCTTGCTGCACCGACCGGTACGAACGCACCACACCCAAGGCCAGTGAGCCCCCGCTCATCAAAAGACAGATGTGAGATGTGAGATGTGAGAGTCCTCAGTTTCGGGCGATCAGCCAACGAGTGACACAGTCGATGTCCTGGCTCTCTGACCTCTTGCTTCTGACCTTCCTCCGCTCGGGCGTTTCCCCTCACGCCTCCCCCCTCACTCCTCACTCCCGTCTTTTTCACATCTCACATCTGCTTCCTGTCTTCTCCCATCACACTCCCAACTAACATGCCGCTCCCTTGCCGGGATGGCGAAATTGGTAGACGCGACGGACTCAAAATCCGTTGGGCGAAAGTCCGTGGGGGTTCGAGTCCCCCTCCCGGTACTCATTTGATGAATCGAACTGAACAAAAACTCTTCCGTCTCGGAGACGAGATAACAGCCCTGGACGAGGCGATCCGGCTGGCGCGGGAAGAACTCATCTATCACGACCATCTCAATGACGACACACAACGTGATGCGGCTGTCTCCAATTCGCCGATCGACCGTGCAGATGCCAGGGAGACCCAGGGCGATGTGGCGCGGATGCAGCGCCACATTGCAGACTTGGAGGGCGGGCGAGACAGGCTGGAAACCAAGCGAGCCAGGCTGCTTGCCAAGCTGTCGGAGCGGTAACCGGAAACCAGTAACCCTTCGGACTATTGAGCCCACCAACATGAGGATCATTCCAAAGATAGTCAGATTGACCTATACCAATTCAGCCCGCCACTACGTATACTCTTGGTAGTCAAGCAACTACTCACGGCGCGCTACGTGATGTCGAGCACTGTTGGGCCGTCCGCCTAGACTCGGACGGCTCAAGGTTCGATTGGCAATGCCGATTAAGCGCAACGTACGGAAGAATCGCCGCTTCAAGGGGCGACCCAGCATTTCACAGGGGCCAAATGTGACGGACAAGAAGCTAAGAACACCGGCACGGGTCGCTCCATCTCTTGGATGGCCTCGTTCGCTGCGAAACGACGAGGACGGCGCCACGATGGTCGAGTTTGCGATCATCGCGACTCTTCTATTCACGCTTCTGTTCGGAATCATTGAATTTGGTTTCGCGTTTCGCGACCGACTCACGATCGCCAACGCAACGCAGAGTGCGGCCCGAGTCGGCGCCAGCATGGGTAACGACCCAGAGGCCGACATCGCGATCCTGCGCGCTCTAGAATCATCCTTGTCAACGCTGCCAAACTCGGGTATCGGCATTGTCCGCTATGCCGATATCTTCCGAGCCAAGGACGACGGCACGCCCGACGGTGGCTGTCCCGGCAGCAATTGCACCCGATACGCCTACTCGCCGGGCTTCTCGCCTACATGCGACTGGTCGCCTTGCCCCGAGAATACAGCCGTCGTTGTATGGACTCCTCGCGACGACGCCCTACCAATCCTGGACGTTTTGGGGCTCGAAATCGGATATGCCCACGACTGGCTCACCGACTTCCTGCCTTTACAGGACGTCAGCTGCACAGCGCCAGGCGTCAACTGCTGGAGCAACACCGCAATCATGCGCATCGAGCCACAGATATTCGAGGTGCCGTAATCATGAGGGCAAGGAAACTATCTGAAATGAACGACACCACCGTCGAAGAGGTTGCTCCTGACACTGCTGTCGATGAGGCAGAGTCGAATGAACGTGGAGCGACTCTCATCCTGGTTGCTGCCGTCATGCTTGTTTTGATGGGTATGGCCGGCTTCGCCGTCGATCTCGGATGGCTCTATTCGCAGAAGACCGAGACGATCAAGGCTGCCGAGGCGGCCGCCCTCGCCGGCGTTGTCCACCTGCCGAATCCGACCTCGACCCCATGGGGTGTCGGGGCCGAAGGTTTCGACGTGGCAATCGACATTGCCGATCGCAACGGCTACGACGACGGCGTCAATGCGACTGTTACTCCGTCCCTGGTAGCGGGTTTGCCAAACCAGCTTCACGTCGAAGTATCCACGGACGTCCCAACGTTCTTCATGAAGATTTTTGGCCAGGATACGGTCACAGTTCATGGTGACGCGACTGCGGAGCAGACGCCGCCGCTCAAGATCGGTTCCGACGAGCCGCAACTCGGTGGTGTGTCGGAGAACTTCTTTGTCGCCATCAACGGGACTCGACGAGGCAAGGGCTCTGGCGATCCCTATTCGACGAAGTGCATCGGAACGTCCCACAACTGCACGTCGACGCCCAACGACGGGGTCGAGTACCGCCGTCCCGCCTACTACTACGCGGTCGAGGTGCCAACCTCTGAGGTGGGCCAGTCGTTGAGCGTGGAAATCTTCGATGGTTGGCACAACAACAACAATGCGACGACCGAGGAATATAGCGGCGTTGACGGACACTTCCAGCTCAGCTTCCGACTGTTTGAACCGGACGCAACACCCGCCGAGCCGACCGACAACGACGACGTAGTCTGCTCGCGCACCTTCACCTACAACACCGATGCCGGAGATCTCAACAACTGGGATCCGCTCAACGGGTGTCCAACGGTGGCCCAGCTTGGGATCTACGTGCTCGAGGTCGACATCATCGAACAGACGCCCAACCCCGGGCCGTCCGGATGGAACCGACCGGTATCGGCCTTTGCCATACGGTCAAAGATCAACGGCAACGTCAATAATGACACGGCCGTGTTCGGGTTGGGCTCGATGTCGCTGTGGATGCCCAAGCCGGGAACCAATCCGGTGTTCAAGATCGTCAAGCTCGAGGAGTTCTACGCCAACACCCAGTTGACTCTGAGCCTGTTTGACGCCGGTGACCTGACCGGAACCGCCACTCTGCAGATAATCGGCGAGTTGTCCGGTGTCGAGTGCCAGGTCCGCATCCGTCGAGCCGATCTCTCGATCAAGTCCAACTGGGGGCCAGATGACGGTGGCAGCAACTGCCTGCTCAATGTCTCCAACAAGGAATACAACAACGAATGGATCGACCTCAGATTCGACATCGCACCGGATTACACGTGCTCGTCGGACTGCT
Source organism: bacterium (assembly GCA_024226255.1). GTDB lineage: Bacteria > Actinomycetota > Acidimicrobiia > Spongiisociales > UBA5794 > JAHEJX01. The sequence goes on from JAAELU010000294.1 coordinate 18,748, forward strand.
GGGTATTCGTTGACTTCAACTTCCCCAACGACCCGTTCGAGCGGACAACGTGGACGGCAGAGATCAACGGTCTCCCGGTTCACCTGGTTCCGTAGCGGCGCTCACAGCGCAAGCTTGATACATGCTACGTGGCCCTGACTACTGTCCCGGGTATGCCGAAACTTGCGCTTCTCGACGGACACAGCCTCGCCTACCGGGCGTTCTATGCCCTGCCATCCGATCTAGCAACACCTGCGGGCCAGGTGACAAACGCGGTCTTCGGGTTCACGTCGATGCTGATCAAGCTGCTCGGAGACGAACGGCCCGACGCATTGGCCGTGGCGTGGGACTTGCGTGGGCCGACCTTCCGGAGCGAGCGCTACCCGGACTACAAGGCACAGCGAGAGTCTCCGCCCGATCTTTTTGCTAGTCAGCTCCCCCTCATCAGGGAGGTTCTCGATTCATTGAGAATCAATCAGCTTTCTGTGCCCGGTTTCGAGGCTGATGACGTGATCGCCACCTTGGCGACCCAGGCCAAGAAGGAAGGCTGGGAGACAATCGTCGTTACTGGCGACCGGGACGCGTTCCAGCTGGCAAGTCCGGCGATCACCGTGTTGTACACACGGCGGGGCATTTCGGACACCGTCGAAGCCACCCCGGAGTGGATCGAAGAGCGCTACGGCGTTGCCCCCTCGAAGTACGTGGAGTATGCCGCGTTGCGCGGCGACACCTCCGACAATCTGCCGGGGGTACCCGGGGTCGGGGAAAAGACGGCTGCCAAACTCCTGGCCGCCTACGGTTCTCTCGAAGGCGTTTTCGCTCACCTTGATGAACAGAGCCCCAAGCTCAAGGAGAATCTGGCCGCCAGTGAGGCCCAGACGATGCTCAATCGTGAATTGATGGAGCTGGTCACTGACGTTGCGTTCCCAGATGTCGATGCTGGGAAAGTGGACCTCGAGGGATTCACCCTCCGTGATTGGGACTACGACGAAGTGCGTCGGGTCTTCGACGGCCTCGCGTTCCGCGCCCTTTGGGAACGACTCGTCGAGCTCGACGGCGACGCGGATCACGCAGTGTCGGGCACCGCTCTGGAAATCGATGTTCTTTCAGGCAATCCAGAAGCAGTGGCCGCAGCTCTTGGCGGGGCGATTCGGGTAGTCGATCCGGTATGGGAATCCGGCGCGCTGGTCGGCGTGACCTTTGCTACCGGGGAGTCAACGGCTCGTTTTCTTCGTTTGGAGGAAGCATCGGAGTTATTGGGTGCCTCGGATGCAGTGGCAGGTCACGACATCAAGGCCTTGCTTCGCGAGTTGGCCGTTGCCGACTTGGCGGTTCCGCCTGTGGCGTTCGACACTGCTCTTGCTGCGTACCTGATCAATCCGGCACAGCGGACCCCGACCATTGAGGAACTCGCGTACAAAGAGCTCGGTATCTCACTCGACGCCCCGGACGATGATTCCGGCCCTGCCGAGCCACAGGCCGCCTTTGACTTCGACGGCGACGCCGGCGGCCCCGACCTCGAGGCGTCCGGTAGACGTGCCGTGGCGGTCGCTCGTCTGGTCGAGCCGCTCAAGGAGCAACTGGAGGCTCGTGGAGGACGTGACCTGATGGAGACCATCGAGCTGCCAATGGTCCCGCTACTGGCTGAGATGGAGGCGAGCGGGATCGGTGTTGATCGAGGATTCCTCGAGGGTTTCGGAACGAATCTGCGGAGGCGTCTCGGCATTCTCGAGGAGGAGATCCATGAGGAGGCCGGGGGAGCGTTCAATATCAACTCGACCCTGCAACTCCGTGAGGTCCTGTTCGAGCGGCTTGATCTTCCTGTCATCAAGAAGACGCCGAAGGGTGTCCCCTCAACCGATGCGGCTGTTCTGCAGAAGTTGCGCACAGAACATGCCGTCGTTGACAAGCTGCTCGAGTACCGCGAGCTCGAGAAGCTGCGCTCGACGTACGTAGATGCCCTGTTACCGCTCGTAGAGGGCGATGGGAGGGTCCGCGGCAAATTCAACCAGATGGCGGCCGCCACCGGACGGCTCTCGCAAGAGCAACCCAACCTGCAGAACATCCCGATCAGATCCGAGGAGGGGCGGGCCATTCGCCGCGCATTTGTGGCCGATGAAGGGTGTGTTCTGCTTGTCGCCGACTACAGCCAGATCGAGCTGCGCATTCTGGCGCATCTCTCCGAGGATCCGGGTCTGGTGGAAGCCTTTGCCAACGACATGGACATCCACACGGCCACAGCTGCTCGCATCAACGACGTTGCCCCCGAGGAGGTGACAACGGAGCAGCGGCGCCGCGCCAAGATGGTCAACTTCGGCCTCCTTTACGGGATGGAGGCCTACGGTCTTGCGCAACGTCTCGAAATCAGCCGCGAAGAGGCGGCTGAACAGATCGATGCCTACTTCTCACAGTTCCCGCAGGTACGTGACTTCATGAAAGGAATAGTCGCCCAGGCGCGCGCCACCGGATACACAACAACATTGCTTGGGCGCCGGCGCTATTTGCCCGAGCTGGCCAGTTCCAACTTCCGTGATCGGCAAACTGGGGAGCGTATGGCACTCAATGCACCGATCCAGGGGGCGGCCGCCGACATCATCAAGAAGGCCATGGTCGAGTTGCAGCACAGATTGCGTCAAAAAGGATTCGCATCCGAAATGCTTCTCCAAATCCACGACGAACTCGTTATCGAGGTGCCGGAGGCCGAGTTGGACGAGGTGGCAGCACTGACGCGTGATGTGATGGAAAACGTCATTGAGCTCAATGTCCCGCTCAAAGTGGACATGGCCAGTGGGAAGACCTTGGCAGATACGAAGGGCTAGAAGAGATGTCAGATATCAGATGTCAGATATCAGAGACCGCCGGTAGGCCTGCCGGGTATTGCCACCTGCCCGAGCGCCTTTCTTTCTCACATCTCACATCCGATATCTCACATCTTTCTTCCGGCCTAGCCGACTGCTTTGCATCCTGTTAGCCTTTGGCTGCTTTCAACGGCACTAGTCGCGCGCTTGGAAGCATTTCATTAACGAGGAGCGATCTTTCCCCTATGACCGTAAACGACAGCGAGCAGCCACTGGAGGGTGCTGCTCAAGAAGCCGACGCTGTGGACAACACCGCAGCTGAGGTGACCGAGACTGCAACGGAAGTCACCGACGCCGTTGTAGAAACTGCCTCCACTACCGCCGATGAAGCGGCAGATTCCATGGCCGAAACCGTTGCGGAGGCCACAGAGCCGGCAACGGAGGTTGTCGAAGGTGTTACAGCCGAAGCAGCCGAGGCGGCCGAGTCTGTCGACGCGCCTGTGGTGGCTGAAGCAGCCGAAGCAGCCGAAGCAGCCGAGTCTGTCGACGCGCCTGTGGCGGCTGAAGTTGCGTCGGCACTCGAGCCTGCCATAGCGACGGAAACCGTTGATGCCGTCGCTGATTCAGGCGATAGCGCAGAGGCTGCCGCCGCTCCCGGTGGAGGCGAGGCAGCTGGCGAAACAGTTTCCGAAACCGAGAAGCCTGCTGCCGTCATTCATGGAGACCGGCCGGCGATCACGGCACCAACTGATCTTGGGGATGTGCCCGACGACATGACGGCGGATGACTTCGCCGCAGTCGTCGAGCGCACCGTTTTTGAATTCAAGGAGGGCGACATCGTCGCCGGCCACGTTGTGCGAGTTGACCCAGACGAGGTTCTGGTCGATATCGGTTTCAAGTCCGAGGGGGTTATTCCCTCCCAGGAGCTCTCGATCCGCAACAACGCCAACCCATCGGATGTTGTCACCGTCGGAGAGCCCATTGAGGCGCTCGTCCTGCAAATGGAAGACGACAACGGCCGCTTGGTTCTTTCCAAAAAGCGCGCCCAGTACGAACGGGCGTGGGGACGAATCGAGCGTGTGATGAACGAGGGCGGCACCGTGACCGGCCCCGTCATCGAGGTGGTCAAGGGCGGCTTGATCGTCGATATCGGCCTTCGTGGCTTCCTACCCGCTTCTCTTGTCGATCTGCGCCGGGTGCGCGACCTCAATCCATTCGTCGGAGAGTCCATTGAGGCCAAGGTCATCGAGCTTGACCGCAACCGAAACAACGTCGTGCTGTCACGGCGAGCATTCCTCGAGGAAGCCCAAGCTGAGCAGCGCCAGGAATTCCTCTCGGATCTGCAGCCAGGAGACGTCCGAGACGGTGTTGTGTCCTCGGTGGTCAACTTTGGTGCATTTGTGGACCTCGGAGGCATGGACGGCCTCGTGCACGTCTCTGAGCTCTCCTGGCAGCATGTCAGCCATCCGGGTGAAGTTGTTGCTGTTGGCGACAAGGTCCAGGTGCGGGTCCTCGAGGTCGATCGTGACCGCGAGAGGATCTCACTGTCCATCCGTCAGACCAGGGAGGATCCCTGGGACGAATTCGCCCGTGACGTTGAGTCGGGCGGCATTATCGACGGCAAGGTGACCAAGACGGTGCCCTTCGGAGCATTCGTTTCCGTGGGTGAAGGTGTTGAGGGACTAGTCCATGTCTCTGAAATCGCGATGCATCATGTCGAAAGCCCGGAATTGGAACTTTCGATCGGTCAGCAAGTCCGGGTAAAGGTCACCGAGATCGATGCCGACAGACGTCGAGTGAGCCTGTCAATCAAACAGGCGCTTCCCGAGTGGGAGGAACGCTCGACATGGAGCGAAAAGCCAGCGAGAGACAGTCGGCCCAAGCGGCGGGAGTTTACGCGTGAAGAAGACGCCACTCCAGAACCGTCGTTCAATGCCGATTCATCTCTTGAGGCCATTCTTCAGGAACTCAAGGAACGCGGTATCGGTCGCAGCTGACCAGCCCAAGTTCCTTGACTTTCCGGGGACGGCTGCCAGGCTGAGCCATCGCTCTGGGGCTAACGAGGCCCATGTGTCGTGTGGTGCGCGCGTAACTGTTACCGGAAGGGCCAACTAAATAATGGGCAAGCGTTCGATCGTACTTTTTGTCGCCTTAGGACTCGCTGTTGTTTCAGCGTTTGCCGTTTGGCAATACCTTACGTCTGTTGAAGACAACGTACGCAAGGACATCCAGGAGGTCGAGGTCTACCGTGCCACAACCTTCCTCGATACTGGGACAACCGGCGAAGAAGCCCGGCCCTTTATCTCCGAATCGACCGCTCTTGCTATCGCCGTTGCATTCGACGAGTCGCGGATCCTGTGCACGGGCCCGGTGGTCAGAGACGGCAGCGAGGACCTCACGGTTTGTGACGGCCGCCCCAGCGATCTCAACGCCCTGCTCGACAGCAAGGTTGCAGCCGGACCGATCTCGGCAGGTCAGCTGATCACGCAGGACATGTTCGTCCTGCCCGCTGAACTGAACTCGGTAAGCCTGTCTGAAGCCATCCCGGCCAACAAGGTTGCGATTTCGATCCGTCCCGAGGACGAGGGGGTCAGCGGAGGCTTCATTCGACCTGGCGACCGTGTCAATATCCTGGCGTCGGCCGATGTCCAGCTGAATCAATTCCTCAACGTTCTCAAGGATCCGGATCTTCGCGCACTGATCCTGCCTCCAGGCGAGAGTGGCACCACCACGACGACAGCTGTTGCCGGCCCGCCCGATGGCGACGAGGAGGAAGCGGATCCGTTGGCCGCCCTGGCGGACACGTTCCCCACTTCCATCCAGTTCACCCAGACGGTGCTGCAGGACATCGAAGTCCTCGCCGTGGGCCCTGACAACACGCTCCAGGGCCTCGGCACAGGCTTGACCCCTCAGACCGGATCGATCATTGTTCTCAACGTAACGCCAGAACAAGCGGAGAAGATCGAGTTTGCCAGGAACTACACAACGGTCGCATTGTCACTGTTGCCGAGCGAATCCCCGTACACTCCGTTCGAAGCACGCGGTGTAGTTGTAGATGACTTGTTCAGTCTGCTGGAGCGCATCCAGGAACAAGTTGAAGAGTTTGGAGAATCTCTAGGTGGCTGAGGGAACGTATTCCATACTCCTAGTTGATACTGACGATGACTTCGTCGACGACGCCAAGGCGCTCCTCGACGGCAACAAGGTCTACTCGGCTAGGAACGTAACTGACGCACAGCGTCGCCTCGTCGAAGAGGGCATCGATGTAGCCATCGTTGGGCCCGCCTTCGCTCATGAGGCCGGGGTTGCCGAGATGGCGTTGATGTTCGACGTCCGTCCGAGCTTGCCGCTGGTGCTGGTTACCGACGCACTCAACACAGAGGTCCTGAAGGCGGCGCTCCGCACCGGCTTCAAGGATGTCATCGAGGCCCCGCTGACACTGCGCAAGGTCGAGGAGGCCTTCGGGCTTCTCGACCAACTGGCGAGTCGTGAAGACTCGATGATCCAGCGCAAGAACCGGATCGGCAAGGTTGTGACGATCATGTCGCCGAAGGGCGGCGCCGGCAAGACGATGACAACCGTCAACACGGCTCTGTCGCTCGCCCAGTGGGGCGATCCGGCCCGGGTTGTCATCCTCGACGCCGACCTGCAGTTTGGCGATGTCTGTATTTCACTCCAGGTCGACCCCAAGCACACCATCGTCGATGCCGCTCGCGACGTCGACAAGCTTGACGAGCCGTTGCTCGAGAGCCTCCTGGCCAGGCATGCCTCCGGCATGCGGGTCCTGTCGGCCCCGCTGGAGCCGAGCCTGGCCGATGAAGTTTCGACCCAAGTGGTTGTCAAGACGATCGGGATGCTGAAGCGCATGTTCGAATACATCGTCATTGACACGGCTCCGTTCCTTGATGAGCCCGTTCTCTCGATTCTGGAGCGCAGTGACGTTGTGCTTCTGGTGGTCGATATGGACCTGCCAAGCGTCAAGAACGCCAAGTTGGCTCTGGACACGCTACGTCTCATCAAATTCCCGTTTGAGAAGATCAAGCTGGTTCTGAACCGGGTGAACTCGAAGGCCCGTCTCGACATCGACGAGCTCGAGCGCAGCCTGGGCTTGGAAGTCCAAGCCGCGGTCTCTTCGGACAAGCTTGTCCCACGTGCCGTCAATGAAGGCGAGCCCGTGGTGTCGCTCTATCCCCGATCTCGGGTGGCGCGCGACCTGCGCAGCGTTGCCAAGTTGGTTGTCGACGGAGAAGTCGAGGAACCAACTACTGAAGACGAGGACCGCGGACGCCGATGGTTCCGATAGGGCGCAAGCGCCTGACAATCATTTGCTCTTGTTTAGATAGATAGGGGAGCTAGGCACTATGAGCCTCGCCGATAGGGTTAAAGCAGCCAAGGCGACCGATGTAACGGTCGAAGGCCATCGCGAAGAAATGCGCCAGGACTTGCGTCGCAAGCTCCACTACAAGGTTGTTGAGGGCCTCGGGCCGACTCTGTACGACCGACAGATGACGGACGCCGAGTTGAAGCTCCGTGTCATGGAGATGCTCGAATGGGCTCTCGACCAGGAAGAGTCTGTGCCGCTCTCGCGGGCCGATCGCCTCCAGATGCTTCAGGAGATCGCAGACGATGTCCTCGGATATGGTCCGATTGACCCGTTCCTCTCGGATGCGGACGTGACTGAAGTCATGGTCAACGGCCCGCACAACGTGTGGGTTGAAAAGTCGGGCCGACTCACCCAGACGGACACCCGTTTTGTGGATGCAACTCACCTGGAGCGGATCATTGAGAAGATCGTCGGCCAGGTCGGCCGACGTATCGACGAGTCCAATCCAATGGTGGACGCCCGGCTCCCCGATGGTTCTCGTGTCAACGCAGTGATTCATCCGCTGGCAATTGGCGGCCCGTTCCTGACAATTCGTAAGTTCGCCGTAGATCCCTTCACCGCCGATGACCTGGTGAATATGGGTTCGATGACGACCCAGGTTGCCGGCTTGCTCCGCCGCTGTGTACAAGGACGCCTCAACGTTCTCGTCTCCGGTTCCACCGGTTCCGGCAAGACCACGCTGCTCAATGTCCTGTCCAGCTTCATCCCCGAGAAGGAGCGGATCATCACGATCGAGGACGCGGCTGAGCTTCGCCTCAACCAGGCCCATGTCTTGAGCCTAGAGGCCCGCCCGTCCAACCTCGAAGGCAAAGGCCAGGTCACCATTCGTGACCTCGTCCGCAACACCTTGCGTATGCGCCCCGACCGGATCGTCGTAGGTGAGGTTCGTGACGGTGCTGCGTTGGACATGCTCCAGGCGATGAACACTGGTCACGACGGTTCAATCACCACTATCCACTCCAACTCTCCGCGTGACACTTTGGCCCGCATCGAGACGATGGTTCTGATGGCGGGCATGGATCTTCCAATCCGGGCGATCCGTGAGCAGGTGTCGTCGGCCATTGATGTGATCGTCCACCTCCACAGGCTCCGCGACGGCTCGCGGCGAGTCACCCATGTCACCGAAGTTGTAGGCATGGAGGGCGACGTGATCACCACGCAAGACATCATGCTCTTCGACTACGGAATGGGCATTGATGAGGATGGCAAATACCTCGGCCGACTCAAGGCCACAGGCATTCGCCCGTCATTCTCCGACCATCTCGAGAACTACGGCATCCACCTGCCCGCCGAGCTCTTCGCACCAGAACCGTTCCAAGGACGATAACCGTGCGACGATTCATCATCGGTCTCGGAGGCGCAGTCGGTCTGCTGCTCGGCGGAGCATCGCCCGCTCTCGCCCAATCATTCGGTGGAACAGAGGGCAGCACACTCGTGCTTGTGGGTGCGATTGCAGGTGGACTGGCCTTCGGCTTGTTCTTTGCGATTCTGTTTGGTCCCAACCGCGGCCTAGAGCGCGATCTGACCGGGCGTCTCGGCGTGTACGCCGATCAGTCGGATCCGGACCCCGGTTTCTTCGGCAGGATTCCGATTCTGCGGCGCTTGGCCCGCCAAGCTGAGAGCGTCGCTCACGATCGTGGTGTATTCACCATGATCGAAACGGCCCTCGAGCAGGCCAACGTCCCGATTCGGCCTGGTGAGGCAATAACGATCGCCATGGCAGTTTCGCTCGGGGCCGGGATCGTTTCGTTCCTGGTGTCTGGCAACATCATCATCGCGCTGATCGTGGCGGTGGTCATGATGGCCGTGGCCGGGGCCTTCGTTCAGGTCATCGCCGCCAGGGAACGGGCCAAATTCGCTGATCAGTTGCCGGACACTTTGAACCTGATCTCGACGTCACTTCGGGCCGGTTATTCGCTTCTCCAGGCAGTTGAGGCGGTGGGTTCAGAAGCCGCCGACCCGACAGGTCGGGAGTTCAGTCGGGCCATTACAGAGATCCGCCTGGGTCGATCTCCTGTTGAGTCGCTGAAGCTGGTGGCCGAACGTATGGAATCAGTCGACTTCGACTGGGCCGTGCTCGCCATCAACATTCAGCGCGAGGTTGGCGGCAACTTGGCAGAGGTGTTGCAGACCGCGGCAGAAACCATGGTTGAGCGCAACCGACTACGTCGCGAGATGAAGGCGCTTACGGCAGAGGGCCGGATCTCGGCAATCGTGCTCGGTGGTTTGCCGGTAGGACTGTTCGTCTTCTTGTACTTCACGAATAGGGATTACCTCGAACCGCTTTTGACAACATTCGCAGGGATCGGGGCATTGATCGGAGCGGGGCTAATGCTCGTCGCCGGAGTTGCCTGGCTCCGTAAGATCGTATCGGTGGACATCTAATGGATTCGCTAGCTTTTGTTGTCGGCATCGTCGGTGTGTCGATGTTGTCCCTTGGTCTCTACGTCGGCATGGGTGTGGTCCGTTCGGGCGAACGTTCTGGAAGCCGGTTGGCTTCGCTACAGAGCCGCGAAGAGCTCCTGGAATCGAATTTCAATGAGCGGGCCCTAGCGCCGTTTGCCAGCAAGGCAGGTCGCTTTCTGCTCCGCTTCACCCCGATCGGCTGGGCTGGTCGAGCCGAGAAGCGCTTGGCAATCGCCGGCTGGTTCCCGCGGATTGACGGCAACTCGTGGGCCGCCATCCGGGTGATCGTCGCAGTCGTGGCGCTGGTCGGGTGGGTTGCGCTACAAGGGCTCCTGCCGCAGGGCCAGAAGCTGTTGATCCTCGCAATTGTGGCATTCGCGGGCATCATGGGACCTGAGGCAGTGCTCAACCGCAAGCTGGAAGAGCGTAAGGAACAGATCGGCAAGGACCTTCCGGACGTTATCGACCTGCTCGTCATCTCAGTCGAGGCAGGCCTCGGTTTCGAGGCCGCCCTTGGACGAGTTGTACAGAACGTCCCCGGCGAGCTCAGTAACGAGTTCTCCAGGATGCTCCAAGAAACTCGAGTCGGAGTTAGCCGTACAGAAGCCATGAAGGCGCTGGCGGAGAGGACCGACGTCGACGAGCTGAACTCGTTCATTCTGGCGATCAACCAAGCTGACCAGTTTGGTGTTTCCGTCTCGCGAATGCTGCGGGTCCAGGCAGAAGAGATCCGCGTCCGGCGCCGTCAGAAGATCCAGGAGCGGGCATTTGCCGCTCCGGTGAAGATGGTGTTCCCGCTAGTGTTGTGCATCTTCCCCGGGATCTTCGTTGTGTTGCTGGCTCCGGCCGCAATGCAGATCGTCGACAGCTTCCAGAGTCTCTGAGCCAAGCGACTAGGTAGGCGGCCCCGTGCCCCGAATCGGTGATATTCGGTTGACGATTCGCCACCTGTTCCTGATCGTCCCGATCGCCGGGCTGGCTTGGGCTGTGACCTCTCCGCTCGGCGACAACTCATTCTTGTGGCATGTTCGAGCAGGCACTGAGCAGCTGGATCGCGGCCGGGTTCTGACAACAGATCCGTTCTCTATTGAGTTTCTGGGCGACGGATGGCGTACTCAGTCATGGCTGGCCGACATACTGTTCGGGTCGCTGGAGCGGGCCACTGGGGGCATCGGCTGGGCGCCGTTGTACACATTCATAGTCGCGGCTCTCGCGATCTCTTTCGTGTTGGCGGTCGTTCATCGACGCTCTCTCCACCTGGGCGTGACAGCTGCAGCTGCTCTCGTCGTAACGTGGCAGGCGCTTCCTTTCACCAATAGCCGGCCCGTGCTGTTCAGCTATCTGCTCCTAGCCGCTGTGGCAGCCGCCCTTCGCAGCAATCGGGTGGATTGGGCCATTCCGGCTCTCATATGGCTCTGGGCAGCACTTCACGGCTCGTTCGTGCTCGGCGTGGGGCTTGTTGTGCTCGAGGCCATCCGGCGTCGCTCTGTTCGCCACGTCGAATTGGCCGCGGCTGGCGCGGTCCTTGCTACGTTCACCGCCCACGGGATTGGGATCTGGCAGATTCTCCTTGACTTCTTGAGCAACCGTGAAGCGCTCGGCTTCATCCAGGAATGGCAACCGCCCGACTACTCGCATCCCTTCATGATCCCGTATGCGCTGGTCATATTGTCAGCGATCTATGCAGCAAGCCGCGGCCGCTTGGATCGCCAAGATCTAATCGTTGTGCTGCCGTTTCTGTTCTTCGGAATGCTCGCCGTGCGCAACATCTACCCGGCGATGATCATCGTCTTGCCGTACGCACTCGCCGGCTTCGTTCCAGACGAGCCAGAGGTTCGCCGAGCGGACTCGCCCCTGCTTGTCGGGGCCATAGCCTTGCTCATCGTCGGAGCGGGAGTGGTAGGCCTGGTGCGGCCTGTCAAGCTGGCAGTCGACAGGTTTCCTCCTGAAGAGGCGTTGGCGCTGTTGGACGACGGTCCACTCTTTCACGGCATAGGCGTAGGGGGCTATCTCATATACGCCGAATGGCCGGAGCGCAACGTGTTGGTCGATGATCGTGCGGAGCTGTTCGGGGCCGATGGATTCGAACGATATCTCGAAATCGCCGAGGGCAAAGGATGGGAAGCGGCCTTTTCCCAACTGGGGATTTCACAGGCGCTACTGGATCCAGACTGGGCGCTGGCTGATGTTTTAGCGACAGCGGGCTGGACCGAACTCTATCGAGATGAGTATTTCGTTGTGGCGGTAGCGCCGTAGATCCGGCTGCCACTTCGGCGACATGCA
>JAAELU010000295.1 GCA_024226255.1 bacterium
ATCGGCACATCGACGACTACGTCGCGGAAGTCCCAGCTACACCCATACAACAACTGGCAGGCCTGGGAGAACTCGCACCTGTCGCTTGCGACAGGCCCCATCGTTCTGATCCGTAGATCTACAAGCCGTGTCCAGAGACGTCCACAGGAGTCCACACAGACCGGAGCAAGGGGCTTTCGATTCCATCAACGTCCATAGCCGTCCCCAGGAATCCACAGAGAATGGCTCCCAACTTGGCTCCCAGCGCTGACCAAGACGCCAGATGTCTGCGCAACGGAATTCGATTCAGCGTGAGCTGACGCTGGCTCGAGCTCGGCACACCGCGGGCCTGGAACTCCGGCCTTCGACTAAGTCCGATTGCTAGACATGCCGGTGATCTGGGTCACTTCGGAGGCTCAGCGACGGTTTGATCCGTGCGGTTCTACCGGTCAGCGCACGACGACGTCGATGCCGGGCGGCAACTCGAGGAACTGGGCCCGGCGTCCTTCAGCGCGCAGCGAAAGCACGCCGTCTCCCAGCCGGAGGCCGTCAAGCTCGAGTTCGATACCGTCGGGAAGCCGAGGTGCGACCTCCACGCGCCCGGCGGGCAGGTCTGGTCGGATCCCGAGCAGTTGCTCGGTCAGATAGACCGGCACCGCCGCCGCCCAGGCCTGGGGTGACGAGCTCGTTGGATACCCAACGGGGTGAGGGACTTCGTCGCTGGAGATGCCGGAGAACAGCTCGGGCAGCTCGTAGGAGAAGTGTGGCGACGCTGATAGCAGCCCCCCCGCCAAGGTGAGTGCCTCATCGAAGTGTCCGTACGAAAGCAGCCCGGCGATGGCCAACATGGTGTCGTGAGGCCACACGCTGCCCCGGTGATAGGAGACCGGATGGTATGCCGGGTGGTCTCGGGTGAGAGTGCGAATGCCCCACCCAGACCACATCCCGTCGCTGATCAGTGACTTGGCGACCGCTGCTGCCCTCTTTGGGCGAACCGCTTCTGCCCACAACAGGTGGCCCGGGTTGGACGAGACCGTGTCGGCCACCCAACCGTCCTTGCCGATCGCCATAGCGAAGGTGCCAAGGTCATCGCGCCAGAAGCGGTCGTCGATGCGGTGCTGGAGTTCGTCGGCCTCGACGCGAAGCGGGGTCGCCCGCTCCGGGTCTCCCAGCTCTATCTCGAGTCGGGCTGCCACCCGGAGAGCCGCCACGGCATATCCCTGCGCCTCCACAACGGCAATGGGCTGCTCGAGTTGCCGTCCTCGTCCATCGACCATCGAATCGCCCGAGTCCTTCCAGCCCTGGTTGTCGAGCCGGGTGACATCACCTCGATACGTGAGGAAACCGTCCCCGGTCTCGAGCCCACGCCGGATCCAATCGACTGCAGCCCGTAGATTCGGCAACAAGGCCCTCAGCCGAACCGGGTCGGCTCCCCACCGGTGCAACTTGTCTAGCAACATGCACCACAGCGGCGTTGTGTCGACCGCTCCGTAGTAGACGCTCATGCGGTCGAGGGGGAGACTTCGCTCTCCGAGGCGCACCTCGTGAAGAATCTTCCCCGGCTCCTCCGATACCGAGGGGTCAGTTTCGGTACCTTGCAGGTTGGCGAGCAACTGGGCCGTGCCCAGAGCGGCGCCAGGGTCGAGCAGCATCGCTTCGATGGAAGTGATCACGCTGTCTCGACCGAACAACGCGACGAACCAGGGGATACCGGCCGCAAAAGCGCGCTGATCGTCCATATCGATCTCGAGGGCAGCCAGGTCGGTGAGACTGCGAGCCCACAGGTGTTCGAGCGCATCGGCCGATGAACGCAACCGCGGCGGGTGAGCGAGCTGGCGGGGAGCGGTAGTCACTTCGTGTGGATGGTGACCGGTGGTGCATGACCGCTCGATCGCCATGGGCGAACCATCGACGATCGGAATAACGTCCAGGCAGGTCTTCCATCGCTCGTTGGGGTCGAGCCGCGGAGTGAACATCAAGCAGTTGCCTTCACTCGCGGCATCTTCAGAGGTCGCGATCTCCGTCGCCCGCTCGAACCCGTTCGAGCTGTAGTTGAAGACCAAGTTGCCGTCAGTACGCCGAGCACCGATCGGGCTTTCCGTCGCCGGACCCGCCCGACGCACGTCAAATACGTCGGCAAAATCGACCCTCACCTCCAGCTCGACCTTC
>JAAELU010000296.1 GCA_024226255.1 bacterium
ACCAAGCCTTTCGCACTCATCGGCGTGAACAGTGACAAGTTGATCGAAACTGCCCGCGCGGCGGTGAAGGACAAGAGCCTCAACTGGCGAAGCTTCTGGGCCGGTCCAAAGGGAGGGGGCGGCCCGATCCCCGCCCAGTGGAACATTCGCGGATGGCCGACCATCATCCTGATCGACCACGACGGAATCATCCGCTTCCGTGACCACCGCCCGAACGACGAGCTGCTGCATCGCCTGGTTGGCGAGGCGGAGCAGGCACAGAAGAAGAAACAGCGGTAGCGGTAGCTACGAATCAGGAGACTGGGAGGTCACCCCACACTGACCCTCACGACCCTGACCCTCACGACCAACACGCCGACGGTTTGCGGGTAAGTGGGACGAACCGCAATTTTTCTGGTGCGAAGGAGTAGGGGAGGTGCCGGTCACCTGATGATCGTGACGGCAGCGAAGGCGTGGTAGCGGTCGAAGGGGTGCGAAAAGCCGGGAACTGGCTGTAGCGTGCAGACCAGTGGCGCAGGCGGTTGTCTTGGTTCCGTCGTGAGAAGAGGTAACGAGTGATCGGCGGCTACGAGAACCGCAAGGTCTGGGGCGATTGGCGTGGTGGAGCACTGCGGTAGTTCGGTAGGTAGGCCGAGGTGAGACAGGCAGCGGCGGATTGAGGCCGGGTCGCAGACCAGGCTGAGAACCCTCCTTCGCCCGCCGCATTTGCAGGCGAGGAGGTCGACGAGGAACGTTTTGCGGATGAGGTCGGCCCAAGGGAGTCTCTCAGGTCGAAGCCTTTTCTTCTTCTTCTTCTTCTTCTTCTCGTTCGCGTCGTGTGCGGTTTCGGCCGTGTGTGATGGAGGGTGTTCGGTGGCGTTGTCGGCGCCAGGCACGATCTGGTCGCGCCTGGCGGCGGCGGCGGCGAGGACCCCGTAGTAGGAGAGCATGTGGCGCCGTGGCGGAGGGATTTGGGCGGCGAGCCTGGCGAGAAAGGTCATTGGGTCGAGAACGACGGCAGTCTTGCCGTTCCTCCATGGGTTGCGAGAGCGGTAGAGGATGTCGCCATTGTTGGTCAGCGACAATCGACTCTGGGCAATGGGTGGCTGGGTGATGTAGCGGACGATGCGCGCGAGGCGGCTGCGATTGCCGGCGCCGATGCGAACCGCGGCGTGCAGCGAGAACCCGAGGTGATCAGCGCAGAGTTCCTTCTTTGGTCGAGGAGTGGTCTTTGGTGGGGTCTCGTCGCCGCACATCCTCGTACGGAGTCCGGCTCGAGGGCCGAATGGAATGACACCTTGGATCGCGGCGGCGTGGAGGGTGCCCAGTAACACCCAGTGTGCCGAGTTCATCGCCGGCATCTGCGCCGAGTTCGCCTTCATCGTCGAGGTGTCCGAGCCGACGGAGTTGTCCAACGATGAGGGCATGGATGTGGTGGACCATGCCCTCCACTTCCTCGTCGCTCAGCGGCGTCGCTTGGTGGAACGTGAGCGACTCGCCGAGGCCGAACCCCGTGTAGACGCCATCGATTACGACGGAATGCCAGTGGAGGTCTAACCGCAAAGAACTGTCGAATCTCTGAGTGCAGACCACAGCGCCGCAGCGGCCATCGGGATGCCCCTGGTCACGGGCACGGCGGATGTAGAAGGACTGCACGGCGCGAATGAAGACGCCGCGAACGAGCTGGCACAGCTCGGCGTCGCGGATGAGGAGGAAGCGAATGTTGTGGGGGAGGCTGAGTACCCATTGACGGCTGGGAACCTCGGGGAGTACGTGGTCGACCAGGTGAGCCGAGACTTCGGCCATGCGGCGGCCGGTACACGATGGGCACACCGCGCGGGCCTTGCACGAGAAAGCGACCAGCATGCTGTCATGGCAGCTATCGCAGTACACGCGAACGAACCCTCTGCAGAGGATTCCGCACGACAGGAACCCCTCGAGTTCTCGGCGCACGTGACGCGGTAGCCCGGCGCCGCCGAATGCCACGTCTGAACGGGCCAGGAACGTGGATAGGTGTTGTTGGAAGATCCCGTAGAGAACGGTCGACTCTGGCTCGCGGCGCCGGTATCGGGACGCGGTGTTGATAGGTAGGCTCTGCACACCCGACCGGTGGGGCGGATGCACAAACGGTTACATCGATTCTCGCGAGAACCGGCAGCTGAGCGGCCTGCGTCGCGCAAGGCACTGCACAGGGTATCGAGGACTCAACCCCTCGACCCAACGCGGCAACTTCGCGACTGGCCAAGCTCGCCCCGCCGGTTACGGCTGACCTCGGTCGCTCTCGTCGACATCGGGGACTCGCACGATCCGGCCCTCAACAACTTTGACCACCACCACTTTCCACGAGAGCATGCTCCGACGTGCTCGCTGAGTCTGATCCTGGAATCCCTGGGGCTCTACCAGGATGCGCTGCTGTTCTGCGACTGGCTAGAGACGGCGGAGTGGTTCGACCATGTCGGCAGGCAGGCGAAGCGAACGCTGGTCGGTTGCTGCTGGCGATGGCGTGATCGAGAACCGTCTTCCTGCCGCGCGGCGGGGTGATGCCCGAGGAAGAATGTCGTTCGGAGCTCGTTCGGAGCAGAACCTGGACCTGGGGTGGCTTCGTTCGTAGCGTTGCTCATGTGGCGTACCTGCCCTCGTTGGGCTTTCTGGTTGGTCTTGACAACCACCAGGGTATGTCGCGTTCTCACACCGTCATCCACAACACTCGGTCATACCTCCTTGGTGAGCCGCAAGCCATTTTGCGCGAGGTTCCGCCTGCTTGGCGTC
>JAAELU010000297.1 GCA_024226255.1 bacterium
AGGAATCCCGTCGTCGGGCACACCTTCAGCTCGTTGAAACGCACCCCAAAGAACTGTTTGTTGAGCTCGGAGGCGTTCGGGACTTTTGAGCCTCGGGCGGCCAACGCGGCGCGGTAGAATTCGCAGTGCGCTGTGGCTGCCCGGAACATGAGCGACAGGTCTGTCTCGGACGGCTCGGACAGCACGTTCTGCCTGGCAGGCTGGCTGACGGCCGGGAGGAGGAAAACGACGTCGAGATGCGGATCTCGTTGTTCGGCTGGAGCGGGTGGCGGCCCCGGCGGCGCAAGCCGGACGTACGTATCGGGCGGGCGGCTGAGGAAGTCGGCTACGCGGTTCTCCTCTCCGGGGACATACGCCACCGTCACCCTGAACGAGGTGATGCGTGTGATCCAGCGGGCGTGCCTGTCGTTGGTGGACAGGTCTTTGGCTTTGATGGCCTCGACCAGTGGTTTGTGGTCGGTGAACACGACCGTGTCCGACCGCGACTCCAGGTGCGGTCGGAAATGCTCGATGGCATGCAGCACGGCGAGCAACTCGCGGTCGAATGCTGCATAGCGACGCTCGGCTCCCTGGAGCGTGCGCGAAAAGTAGGCGATGGGCATCGGTTTGCGGGAGACGTTGTCCCGCTGCATGAGGCATGCGCCGATGGCCACGTCGGAGGCGTCCGTGTAGACGAGGTACGGTTTGTCCTCCGGAAGACGTAGGATGGGCCCTGTCGACAGGCGGTCGACCAGGGCTTCGACTGCCCGCTGGCAGTGCTTGGTCCAAGTGAATGTGACCCGCCCCCGTGTGAGTGCGATGAGCGGCTCGGCGATGTCGGCGAACTTCTCGATGAATTGCCGGTAAAAGTTGACGACGCCCAGAAAGCGACGTACCCCCGTCTTGTCGGACGGCGGCGTGGCGACGAACTGTCGCAGGGCCTCGACGTAGGCTGGGACGACGGTCACCGTGCCCCCCTTGAGCTGGAAGTTCAGGAACGTCACCTCGTTCCGGAACAGCTTGCACTTTTCGAGGTTGAGCGACATGCCGTTGTTCTCCAGGACACCCAACACTTGCTGTAGGTGCACCTCGTGTTGCTCCAAAGTCTCGGAGAAGACGAGTATGTCGTCGAGGTAGGCGACAACGAAATCATCCAAGAAGGGCATGAGCAGCGAGTTCATGACCCTCGAGAACGTGGCCGGCGCGTTGGTGAGCCCGAACGGCATCACCAGGAACTCGAACAATCCGTAACGGGTCTTGAATGCCGTCTTGTGGATGTCGGCAGCGGCCATCGGGATTTGGTGGTAGCCTGCTTTGAGGTCGAGCACCGAGAAGTAGGTCGCCTTCTTGGAGCCGACGATGGCCAAGAGGTCGGCGATCGTCGGCAATGGCGTGGTGTCCTTGACTGTTAGGTCGTTCAGCATCCGGTAGTCGATGCAGAGGCGGCGCTTGCCCGTTGACGGTGAGCACGCGTACAGGACGGGTGCCCCGAACGGCGACGACGAGAGGCGGATAATGCCGTTGTCGATCAGCTTCGCCATATCCTCGTATAGGAGGCGGAGCTTGTCCGGACTCATCCGACGGAGCGGTAGCGATGGCGGTTTGCCGGCGGGGTCGATCAGTGGGATGCGCGCGTGGGCGTCGGCCGGCCACGGGCGGTCTGGGTCCCTCGTGGGCAGCGGCTCGTCCCTCCCCAGGAACAGGGCGCCGAACGTCGCGAGGATCCTCTCCACGGCGTCACGGGCCTCGGGTTGGACGTCGGGCGGCAGAGCTGCGACGTACGAGGCGAGGGAGTCGCTTGAAGTCTGCAGAACATCGGCCGGGTCGGCCGGCGTCGCCCCGGGGGTCTGGGACGTGTCGCGGGGATGTGTCCCGGGGGGCTCACAACCCGTCGTGGCAACGGCCATGGCTTGATCGGCGGCGTGCGTATCGCCAAACAGCGTCTGGAGGGCATTCCAGTTGGTTGTGGAGACGTAGATCGCTCCAGCGAATCCGTCGTCCTGGGCTTTCACGTGCTTCTTGTAGAAGTGCATGAAGCTCGACAGCGAGAAGCACCAGTCCAAGTCACTCGAGTTGTCGTGTCGGTGGCATGTGAGGCGCTGGAGACGAGGCGCGGGTGGCCCGCGTGGGGTGCGGCCTCGGGAATTTTTGGTCGGAGGCCAAAACAGTCGCAGTTCCTCTGTGTTGTAATTCAGCGAGGCTCGCTGGTCTGTGAGGTACGGTTGGCCGAGAATGAGGTCGATGCCGCCCGGGAGCTCGCCCGGGGCGACCCAGACCTCCGAGGCCGGGGGAATCGGCACGAGGCCTTCTGGCTGGGACACCTGTAGGTTGTGCAGAGCCAACCACGTTCGCAGCGTGCCGTTGTACGCTCCTACGAGCTGCTTGGCATGCGACTCGTGGCGGATCTGGTGGGCGAACCTGAGTACGCCCAGCCGGCGAGCGACGCTGCTGCTCATGATGTTGATGGACGCCCCCGTGTCGAACAGTGTGCGGAACCGTTGGCTTCCGTGGGCGCTGTCCAGGAGGAATTTGCACGTCTCCGTGTTGGAACAGCCCCTACGGTCGGTAGGGGGCCCGGCGGCCGCCTCGGTGGCGGCCTCGGTGGCCGCGCAGACGACGGAAGGGATGGCATCTTCCTCGTCGTAAAAGCCGCTGACTGTGTGGAACGGCTGGGAGAGGTGCCCGGTGGCGGCGACCTCGGATGACGGCAGGCCGGGTCCGGGGGCCTCCGTAGCCCGCTCGTGGGGCGCTGGCGGCCGCGACGACCGCGACGAGGGTCGTCCGGCGGCCTGGTGGGGGGTATCAGCCGGGCCCGTCGGGCCGCTATTGGAGGGGCTGAGCCGGTAGGAGCGGGGCAGGTCGGCTGTATCCAACGCTCCTTGGCTCTGTCCGAGAGCCATGATCGTCCGCTCGTGGGACGATGGATGACCGGGCGCCTTCGCTGGGGCGCGTCCCGCGTCATCAGATGGGTGGATATCGGCGGCCGGCACGCTCGGGGCGGGTCCGCCGTCCACATACGCGCAGGTCGCTCCCGGCGCCTGCGCGGTTGGACTTGGGTCGAAAGTCCAGGGAACCCGCTCGTGGGGTTCGGATGGCCGCGACGACCGCAACGGGTGTCGTCCGGCGGCGGGGCGATGGTCAACGTCCCGGGCCGGGGCGCTCGGTCCGGCCGGGGCGCTCGGTCCGGCCGGGGGCGGGGCCGCGTCCTCCCCGCGGCGGCCGGTGGTGTCGTACCATCCGGCGTTCGATCGAGCGAGCCCGGATCCCACACCGTGGGAATCCACGGGCCCGAATGGGGGCGAGGGGGCGAGCACGGCTGCGACGACCGCCGGCCGTGGGCCCCGCGGCCCGGCCCCGGGACGCTCAGCGCGAAAGGTGTTGTAGGCGCTGGGGTCCGGTCCCCCGCAGCGCGGCGCCCTGACGGAGGCTGCTCAGCTCGGTCTCGAGCTGCGAGAGGTACTCGGCGAGGGCTGCCTCGTCGTGGGCGTATTGGCAGGTGGTTGGGTTGGGACACGCCCCCCTGAAAGCGAAGCCGTAGCAGATGCCTGCGCCTCGGCTGAGGCGCCTCGGCAGCTGCGGCGGTTGCCCGGCCTGGGAACCGCCTTGGTTGCCTCCCTGGCGACCACGTCCATGCCTGGGGTTGCGGCTGTCGAGGCGACGCCCGGGTGCCGGACGCCCTCCCCCCTGGGAACTGGAGGGGTGGTACTGGAGGGCGCCCACCAGGTCTGGCTGGTGGTCGTGCTGGTGATCGTCTTGATGCCCGTCGGGGTCGATCCAGCCCATAGCAGGGGCGATGGCTCCGAGGATGGGAGAGGGGACGACCAGAGGCGCCAGCTCGACCGCGAGGTCGAAAGTACGGTTGAACGTTGGTTCGAACCCCCTGTTGCGCTCCTCCATGAGGCGGGCGTTGAGTTGCCCTTGCATCTGCGGTGGAAGCTTGCGCAACAGCCAATTACGACGGAACGTGTCACTCACGTCCGTACCCAGGGCGGGCAGCAGGCGAGTCAACGTCCTCCATGTGTGTAAAAACCCCAGCAGGTTTGGCTCTGGCGAGAGGCCATCGACGTAGTTCATGACGGCGACCCCGGCTTGGCCCGGCGCCCCCGGGACGTAGACCTGAATCAGGGCGTCCAGGTAGCACGACCAGGCGGGTCGGTGCATGCCGTGTTGCGTGCGGGCCTTGGCTGCAGTCTGCAGGGCCCTGGCGATGGCCAGATAGGCTGCCGTCGCGTTTTCGGGCACGAACTCTTGCCAATGGCTCTGTTGGACCCACGCGTTGAGCTTCGTCTCATCGTCGGGGCCCAGCTCACTGTACGTGGCAATGACGTACTGGCGTTGGGCGGTGAGGTGGTCCGCCAGGCGCTCGAGCGTCCACGAGCCGGGCTGCGCTGGCAGGAGCGAAATCGGCCTGCGTTCGATTTGGTAGCGAGGGCGGTTGTTCGTTGTCACCTGCTGGAGGAGCAGGCGCATTTGGTCGCCCGTGAGGGAGGCGGACGGCGCGGGGGCTGGCGGTGCCGTTGGCGGCGGGTTGTCGTGTCCCGCCTCATCGGCTGACTGAGCCGGGAGGACGTTTTCGAACGTCGGGTTGTCCCTCTGGATGGGACTGTTGTCACGCGTGTCGGCGGCGGCAGAGCGGCCGCGACGCGGCGGAGCGTTGTTCGTAGGCGAAGACATAGCTGAAAGTAAGGAGCTATGGACGGTGGAAAGTGGTGAGACAAACGAAGGTCAATCACCGAACGTTGGAGCCGCGTGGACGCGGTGTCTCACGACGCGGCTCCTTCTTCCCCCCTCGGCGAGGGGGATGCGGGTGCAGCGCAGCTTCCGCGTGGCAAATTCAAAGCGCGTTTGGATGGAAACGTCGAAATGGGACGTAGGGTAGCACGTGAACGACGGCCGTTAACGGTAGGTTCAGTAAGGTTCAATTCAATGGTCCACCAATGAAACAGGAGGGAAACCCGGGGAAAGGCGGGCTCTTGGGGCGCGTGTCAATGTCGGCGGGCGACATCCACATGCACCCAGCCGGGTCTCCCAACCGTTCAATACGATCCAGACATACACTCTACCATGTGACTTACCT
>JAAELU010000298.1 GCA_024226255.1 bacterium
AAGCATGAGGCAAAGACTCCGCGAGATGCTGGCATCGGGCCTTGTCGCGGTTGCGGTGCTGATAATCGTGTGGTTCGTCCTAAGGCGGGTTGTGAGTATTGCCCTGTGGCTGGTCAACATCGCACTGATTGTGGCCGTCGTGGTTCTGCTCTTCTCGGCCGCCCGGCGCCTGCGCAATCCCAAGAAGCCGCCGCGGTTCTAGAACGCAATAGGCACTACGTAATACGGGCCGTATCCGCACTCAGCCGATCAGTCCCAGCTGAGTGGCTAGACCTGTTTCCTCACAAACATCCGCCGCCCTTCACGCTCGGGCCAAGTCAGCTCTAGGGCTACCGCTCCGAGCAGCACGAGGATGAGACCTGCAATCGCCACAGGGATCGGATCGAAACCCGTGACCGGCAGCGTTTCGGAAAGACCGAAGTCGGCAGTCAAGTACGCATCATTGTCGGCCAGGCTGATCGTGAATGATCCCGCGGTGGTCAGGCCCAACTTGGAGTCGACCGTGTTCATGTCCACGGCTGCTCGATAGTTCCCTGGCTCGAGGGCTGAGAACAAATAGAGGCCGTCGGCATTGGTGATCTGAGTGGCCGTCGTTCCGGTGTCGATGTTGGTCAAGACCACCGTTACCGCCGAAACCCCGGTCTCGCCGGCGTCTTGGATTCCATCGGCGTCGGTATCCAGCCAGACGGTGTCACCGATGATCGCTGAGGCCTGCACGCTGGCAACCTCGATCGTCGCATCGTCCCAGTCGTCGCCTTCGCCATCGCCCGGTACCGAGTCGACGTCTTCCTGATCGGCGGCCGTTACCTCGGCCTCGCACGTCCAGATCCCGATGGCGTCGGCGGTAGTAACGATTGTCAATGTGACGGTCTCACCGACATCCAGATCGCCTACGGTCCAGATGCCGCTCGTTGGCTCGAAGGCTCCATCGCCGGTATGCGACACGTATGTGACAGCGGTCGGGGGAGCAACTGTCACCTCAACGCCGGTGGCATCTGCCGGGCCCTGGTTGACGAGGTCGACTGTCCAAGCCGCGGTGGCCCCGAGGTCTACCTCGGTCGGATATACGGACTTGGTCAGCTCGAGATCAATGACGTCATTGCCCCCCTCAAGCGCAACGACGAGCGCGTCATCCCAGTCGTCGCCCTCGCCATCGCCCGGCTCGGAGTCGACGTCGGTCTGGTCGGCAGCCGTTACTTCGGCCACGCAAACAAACTCGCCCTCCTCGTCGACGGTGGTCACCATCTCGAGAGTGACCACCGCATCGACTGCGAGGTCGCCGACGGTCCAGACGCCGCTGGCTGGATCGAAGTCACCGAGACCCAGATGCGAGACGTACGTAATGCCGTCCGGGGGAGTGACCGTTACCTCGACGCCGGTAGCATCATCGGGCCCTTTGTTGGTGAGCTCGACAGTCCACGTCGTCTCCTCACCGACGGCCACTGCCGCCGGATCGGCAGACTTGGTGAGTTCGAGGTCGATGAGCTCGTTGGTAACCGTATTCGCCTCAACCGTGGCGTCATCCCAGTCGTCCCCGGTGCCATCGCCCGGGACTGAATCAACGTCCTCCTGGTCGGCGGCAGTCACTTCCGCGGCGCAAGTCCAGGAGCCGGCTGCATCGACAGTTGTGACGATCTGCAGCGTGAGGATCTGGTCGACATCCACAACGCCAACAGTCCACACTGCCGTGTTTGAGTTGAAGGAACCGTCGCCGTCATGCGATACGTAGGTCACGCCGGAGGGGACATCAACGGTAACCGCAACTCCTGTCGCGGTATCGGGGCCCTTGTTGGTGAGCTCGATTGACCAGGTTGTTTCAGCGCCGACGGCCACAGAGGCAGGAGACACGTCCTTGGTCAGCTCGAGGTCGATCAATTCGTCGCCGGTGGTAGTCGACGTCACCGTGGCGTCATCCCAGTCGTCGCCCGTGCCGTCGGCCGGGACCGAATCGATATCCTCTTGATCGGCCATCGTGACCTCGGCGACACAAGTGATGTCCCCGAGAGCCAGGATGGTGGTGACGATCTGGAGTGAAACCGATTCGCCTGCACCGAGGTCCCCGACGCTCCACGTCCCGGACCCAGGGGTGAAGTTTCCGTCGCCGCTGTGAGAAACGTATTCGAGCGCGCTGCCCATCGGGGCGTCGACGTGCACTTCGACACTGGTTGCGTCGTCGGGGCCCTGGTTGACCAGATCAATAGTCCAGGTTGTTTGCCCGCCGAGTTGGACCTCAACAGGGTTGGCCGTCTTGGTGAGCTCCAGATCGATGATCTCTGAACCGGTTGGCTCCGAGGTGACCGTGGCGTCATCCCAATCGTCACCGGTGCCGTCACCGGGAATCGAGTCGACATCTTCCTGTTCGGCCATGGTCACTTCGGCGGAGCATGTGACGTCGCCGATGACATTGACGGTTGTTTTGATCGTCAGGGTGAGAATCTCGCCGACCGCGACATCGCCGACGGCCCAGATCGCCGAACCGGGATCGAAGTTGCCGTCGCCGGAGTGCGACACGTAGGTGACGCCACCAGGCACGTAAACCGTGGCTTCGACTCCAGACGCCGGGTCGGGCCCCTGGTTGGTGATACTCACTGTCCAGTCGGTTTGACCGCCGACCACAACTGTCGTCGGATCGGCGGTCTTCGTCAGCTCGAGATCGATGAACTCGGATCCCGTGGGCACTACCCGAACTGAAGCGTCGTCCCAATCGTCACCGGTGCCGTCACCAGGAATCGAATCGATGTCGTCCTGGTCGGCCATCGTGACCTCTGCCTCGTTGGTGATGTCACCGATCACATCTACTGAAGTCACGATGCTGACGGTGACGGGGGAGCCGATGCTGACGGTGCCAATCGCCCACGTCCCGCTGGAGGCATCGAAGTTCCCGGCGCCGGTGTGCGAGACGTACGTCACGCCGTCCGGAAGGAGATCACCGACCTCCACACCAGTGGCGTCGCGTGAGCCCTGATTGGAAACCGTGATCGTCCAGGTGACGTTATCCCCGACCTCAACAAGTTGCGGCGCGACCGACTTGTCGAGTTCGAGATCGATCTCTCCCGTCGACTGCGCGGCCGCGGCCGGAGCCAACAGGAGTGCAACGAGATACATCGCGGCAGCAGCCGCGGTAGCCCGTCGTACATAACCAAAACGTGTGATCTGAAGTGCGCCAGCTGCCTTCAATTCCGCTCCTATATTGTGATACCGAGCGCCAACCCGGTCATTCATGGCCCCCATCGGTGAACCCCATGGCCATGCACTTCCAAGTTGTAGCAGCTACCTTGAGCAGTTGCGAGCACATCGAGAAGTGGCCCCCCAAAAACGGGGGGCCACTCTACAGGACGAACCCCGTTCTCACGAGGCGAACTGGTTGCGCGGACTAGCCGTCGCCGTCCTCCGAGTCAGGGCTATCGGCCGAATCAGCCGAGTCAACGGAAGCGTCTGCGGCTTCCTCAGCCTCACTGTTTGCTGCCTCGGCCACCTCGGCAAGTTCCGCTTCAGCCTCTTGCTGAGCCTCCTGCAACTTGCTGCTGAGACCGGCGCGGCGCTCGTAGTAGTTGTCCTCTTCGAGCATCACGTGGACCGTACCCGTGGCGATATCGGTACCGGTGGTCTCCATGCCGGACGAATCTGCCACATCGGCGGCAGGTGCCGGTTCGGGCTGAGGGGCCGGCGTCGAAGTCAGCGGAGATTGATAAGCAGCCTTGGCTGCAGCCTTGGCCTGCCGATCGGCGTCGGCGGCCTGGATTGCGTGCAAACCGGTGTCACCGATCGAGGCGCTGAGGCCCTTGAGCATCGCCATCTCTTCGTTCGCCAGGGAGTTGAACCGGTCGAGTCGTGTCTCGATGTCGGCAATAGTGCCTTGGAGCTGGTTGACGTCACTGCGGCGTTGCGAGATCTCGCCGTCGAGATGAGCCTTCTCGGACTTGCTCTCGGCTCGAACCTTGGCAGCGGCTTGTTCGGCCACCTTGCGGGTTGCCGCGGCCTCCTGCTCGCCCTTCTCGATAATACTGGCGACCTTGGCCTCGGCCGCGGCCCGCATCTTCTCGGCAGCCTGCCGGGCATCGCCCAGCTGCTTCTCCGCCTCGTCGCGATCGGCGTCGGCGTCCACCCTCTTGGTACTGGAGTATTCATCGGCGGCTTCGCGGGTTGTCGTGGCCTCCGCCGCGGCGTCCTCGGTGAACGAAGTTGCCTTGCGCTCGGCCTCTCCGACCTTACGATCGGCCTCGGCCATTTGCGTCTCGACAGTTGTCTTGGCTTCGCCAACAATCTGCTCTGCCTCTTGGGCGGCATCATGACGGACCTGGGCGACGTCACGTTCGGCGACGCCGCGCAACTCTGATGCCTGACCTTGGGCGTCTGTGACGATTTCGCTGGCGCGCTCGGTGGCAGCCGACTCTTCTCGCTGAAGCGTCGAACGGTGTTCCTCGATCTCGCCGGCCATCTTGCCCCGGGCCTCGGCGAGGATCTGCTCGGCCTCGGCTTTCATCCCGGTGGCATCGTGCTGTGCCTTCTCGACCGACTCGCGTGCCTCGCGCGCAGCCTGCGTGCGGATCTTGTCGGCCTCTTCTTCCGCCTCGGAGCGAGAAGTCCGGGCATGAGCGAGGCGCTGCTCGGCCTGATCTTCGGCCTGTTGCAGGATGGCTTTGGCTTTGGCTTCGGCGTCGGAACGGAGCGATCCGACTTCCGCCGTTACCGCGCTGCGGAGCTCGTCTGCTTCGCCGGTCGTGGCGGCACGTGCAGCTCGGGCCTCCGCTAGCTGTGCCTCGGCCTCGGTTGCGGCTTGAGCCCGGATGCGATCCGCCGCGGCTTGCGCCTCGGCAAGCATCTGCTCGCGCGTCTGACGCGCGTCGGCAAGGATTCGGTCGAGTGATTGTTCGCCTGGATTGGCGTTTTCGAGCCTCTGCTTGAGTCTGCCAACCTCGGATTCGTGCTCGTCTGCCAGGCTCCTAGCGGCGCTGAGTTCTGCTTCTAGCTTTTCGGCGTGATCGACCGCTTGCTGTCGAAATGAATCGACCTCGTCCGGGTCGTAGCCGCGCCGAACGCGAGCAAACTCGTTTGCCGGGAGGCCGCTCTCGGAAGGGTCCATTCCTCTTTGCCTTCTTTCTTTATGTTCCCCACCACGCGCATGCGCAGCCATCTTGCTTACGCCCGATGTTACGAGCGGTGTCGGCAGCTCGTCAATGGCACTCCAGCGACCCTGCCGTTCACCTCATACCCATCGGGCAATCGCACTGCGGACTGTACAGGTAGTCCGCTCAGAGTCTGAACTTGTCATGTGCAAATGATGTGTGTTATCGTCCCGCTCCCTGCGCCGGTGAGCCGCGCGCAATCACGGGCTCCTTGACAACTAAACAGCGTGTCAAAAGCCAGCATGCGCTCTGGCATTGTTCTTCCGCTTCACGGCTTGCCGTTGGAGTATCGAATGAGGACAGAGCGTCATGTAAACAATCGGCCGAAGCCACCGCCTCTCTTCGGAGAATCGGTAACCGGGACCCCCGTTCCTGGCTCGGCCACTGTGTACGCACCTCGACAGCCTTTCGGGTTAGGTCGAGGGCGACACAACCTTTGAACTGACTCCCAGATCGACTGACTAGTTCAGGAGATCATGGAAGAACAGTGGTTCAAACTTTCGATGGAGAGTTTGATCCTGGCTCAGGACGAACGCTGGCGGCGTGCTTAATGCATGCAAGTCGAGGGAGAACCATCCTGTTCGTAAGATCAAGATGGGGAAACCGGCGAACGGGTGCGTAACACGTGAGAAACCTGCCCTTGAGATCGGGATAGCCCGGGGAAACCCGGATTAATACCGAATACCTTCTTTGGATCGCATGTTCCGATGAAGAAATGCTCAGGCGCTCAAGGATGGTCTCGCGGCCTATCAGCTTGTTGGTGAGGTAACGGCTCACCAAGGCATCGACGGGTAGCTGGTCTGAGAGGATGATCAGCCACACTGGGACTGAGACACGGCCCAGACTCCTACGGGAGGCAGCAGCAGGGAATATTGCACAATGGGCGAAAGCCTGATGCAGCAACGCCGCGTGCGGGATGAAGGCCTTCGGGTTGTAAACCGCTTTCAGTAGGGAAGAAAATGACGGTACCTACAGAAGAAGCACCGGCCAACTACGTGCCAGCAGCCGCGGTAACACGTGGGGTGCAAGCGTTGTCCGGATTTATTGGGCGTAAAGGGCTCGTAGGCGGCTTGACAAGTCGGGCGTGAAAACCCGGGGCTTAACCCCGGGACGCCGTTCGAAACTGTCATGGCTAGTGTCTGGTAGAGGTGAGTGGAATTCTAGGTGTAGCGGTGAAATGCGCAGATATCTAGAGGAACACCAGTAGCGAAGGCGGCTCACTGGGCCGGTAC
>JAAELU010000299.1 GCA_024226255.1 bacterium
CCACGTTGTGCGCCCCGTCGACGAAGTCGATGCGCGAGATCGAGGTATTGTGGAAGGTCCAGTTGGCGACCCAATGGTTGTCATAGTTGGGCTGATGCCTGACCACCCCCATCAGCTCGTTGACGAACTGATCGATAAAATCACCATGCGCCACCATTGCCACCTGGTCGTCGTTGCCATCGAGCCGCTGCTTTACCCAGGCAACCACTTTGTTCATGCGCTCGAGAAAGCTGGCCTCGTCTTCGACCGGGCGACTCCACCAGCCGTCATCGTTGAATTCAGCGGGCAGTCCGAGCGCCGGGAAACGTCGTTCGAAGTAGTCTCTGCCGGGGCCCGGCCGACCTTGCATATTGCCATCATCACCGACCTCGTAAATGCCGTGTTTTTCAAATATATCCGGCAGCGCCTGCAGCGCCAGGCCACAGTCGGCGGCGATGTATTCGGCAGTCAGGATGGAGCGCGACATCAGACTGCAATAGACGTGGGTCAGTCCGTAGTGAGCCTCCTCGGTGTCATGAAACGGATGCTGGCGCGGTTCGGTCCGCGGGTGCGCCAGGTGCCGCGCCAGCACCTCGGCCTGCCGGTGGCCGGCGCCGGTGATCTCGGGATCGGCCTTGCGTCCGGGCTGGTGATCGCCGGTGCCGTCCCAGATGATGTTGTTTTCCGACTGTGCGTGCCGGATCAGGTAGAGCC
>JAAELU010000300.1 GCA_024226255.1 bacterium
CACCGGCATCCCGACCGATCCAACCGTCGTCGATGTTGGCCGCGGTGTACACCACACCAGCTCGGACCACGGAAGGCAGGGCGCATCCGATCGCCTTGTCCCAGGAGAAATGAGCGACGAGCTCATCAAAGACTGCGTAGACCGACTCCGGAGTTGACGGCTGTGGCGTCGGGATACGCTTGCGTTTGGCGACTCGTTCGCCGGTGGTGAGATCTACAGGAGCGGCCTTGATTCCGCTGCCGCCTACATCGATTCCCAGGGCCTGCATATGCTCCTCTCCGGCTTCCGAAGCTTCCGTGCTCCCGATATCAGCACCGAGGCGGTTGCCACGGTACTTCGACTCACTGCAAGGTCTGACATCGACTCCGCTACCGGTCCACGAACGGTGGTGTCACTCGCTCGACGCCTTGCCATTCCCCACGCACTTCGAGCTCCAGGGCGGCGTCGTCGCTGATCGGTGGAGATAGGTAGCCCATCCCGATACCGAGTTCGAGCATCGGGCTGAAGTTGCCCGAGGCGAC
>JAAELU010000301.1 GCA_024226255.1 bacterium
CGCCGCGGCCAACACGGCTGGCGCGCCCCTCGAACCGCGACGCAACGTTCACCTTGTCGACTACCTCCGCAGCCCCCCTCCCCCTCGTCCCTCGGGTACTCCCCCCAACTGTGACCCGTCCAGAGCGACGTGTCACGGGGGGAGACACGATGCGTTTGTTCCCCCGTTGCGCGCCTTTGGGTGGCGCTACCTGAAAGGACTCCCAAAGCGAAACCAGACGAGGGACAGACACACGATGCGTCTCCCGGGCGGCGAACAGCTAGCCGAGGAAGTTCTTGAGGAGGGCCATGCCTTCTGTGGTCATGACACTTTCGGGATGGAACTGGACGCCGTGTACCGGCAGCTCGCTGTGGCGGATGCCTTGGACAACACCGTCCTCGCTGTAGGCGACGGGTTCGAGCACATCGGGGAGCTCCACCGTGGCGAGCGAGTGGTAGCGGGTTGCCACGAATGGGTTGGACAGCCCCGAGAACACCCCGGAGCTGTCGTGGGTGATGTCTGACGTCTTGCCGTGACGCGGCTCCGGGGCTCGTCCGACAGATCCGCCGTAGGCGACGGCAATGGCCTGATGGCCCAAACACACGCCGAGCGTTGGGATCTCAGTACCGAGAGTCCGTACGTACTCGATTGAGAAACCGGCGTTCTCCGGCCGACCCGGCCCCGGGGAGATGACGAGCCGCTCGAAGCGCATGCCGGCCGCCTCTTGCGGAGACAATGTGTCGTTGCGCACGACGGTGAGTTCGGCTCCGAGCTCACCGAGATACTGGACGAGGTTGTAGGTAAACGAGTCGTAATTGTCTACGACGAGGATCTTCATCCGACTGTGCCACCCGAATCGAGGAATGTGTTGCCCACCCATTCGTAGAAGAAGTGGAGGGCAATGAGCGCCATGCTGATCAGGACAATAGATGTCACAATCTTGACCCCGGTCGATCCCGGCAACATCCGATAGATCCGCCTCATACGCGGCCCAGAATAACTTCGGCGTTGGGACCCGCGATGAGCTCCGCCGCGACTATGAGCCGCTCTCTAGCGGACCACTTGGGATTGCACGTGGTCAAGGTGAGCCAGGCGCCCGACCGGGGATGAGTCACCCAGACGTCGGTTGGCTTCACAACATGCACCTCCTTGACCGAATAGATGTGGACCCCAAGCGCGGTCTCCACCTCGATGTGATCGCCGACCTCGAGCAGGTCGAGGTCATGGAACGGCTGACCATATGTGGTGCGATGGCCGGAGATGACACTATTGCCGGGTTGGCCGGGCAACGGAGTCCACGGCATATGCCCGGCACCGTTCTTGAGGTCAGACAGCGATACGCCCTCCACCACGGCCCACCCGTCGGCGAGGCTCTCGAGCTTCGGGATCCGGATCTCGGCAAAGGCCACTCCATCTTCCGGAGCCGACTCGGCTCTCAGCAGACCGGGCGAACCGGCGGCACCCTGCACGATCGACGGGTCGACCTCTGGTGGGTCCTCGCCTGGCGGCACCACCGGGACGTACGGAATCTCGGTGATCTCAGCGACCGCGAAGTGCTCCTCGAGCTCTACGGCAAGGTCGGCCTGATTCTGTTTGGCGAAGAATGTCGTGATCCACAGTTGGTGGGCCACAAACCCGAGCGTTAGCACCCCCAGCCAGACCAAAGTGAGCCCAGTCCCTCGAATCAGTCGATACCCCAGCGACGCCGGCGGCAGCTGGGGTCGATCAACTTCGTCGTCAGTTTTTTCGGCAACCTGCGTCATGAGGACTCATCGGTAGCGCGCCATTCGGCGCTGAACAACCAGAAAGTACAACGTTGTGCCGACAAATCAATCACGCCCAGCAAGGAACCGCCAACCAAGGAGCGACGTAGGTCCGGGCGACTCCTACGTAGACCATGGAGCTGCAAAGCAGCTCCCAAGTTCCCCGAAAGGGGAACCTCGCGCTACATTTGTGTCCCATGCCAGTTTCAAAGGGCCGCAAGAAGGCCAAGCGGCGTCCACCGCCGCCACCGAAGTCCGATCCTGTGAAGGACAAGGGACCGTCTCCCACCTGGTACATCGCGACGATGTTCGGGCTGATGGGAATCGGAACCCTGGTGATCCTCCTCAACTACATGGGTCTCATGCCAGGCGGCACAGACAACACCTGGCTGCTCACCGGCCTCGCCGGAATCGCTGCCGGCTTCGCCATGACCCTCAACTTCCGGTAGCGAAAACCGCGTCATCGCGCCCGAAAGAAGATCGGTCGGCAAAGCGCCGATCGCGTTGCGTAGTATTTGTTCAGGATGCAGCGGCTCTCAAGTTTCGACGCGGCCTTTCTCTATCTGGAGTCGCCGACGTCACACATGCACGTCGGGAGCCTGGCGCTGTACGACCCTGCCACCGCCCCCGACGGCTGGAGCTTCGAGCAAGTCTGCGAGGTCTACGCGGACCGGATCCAGCTGGTGCCACAATTCCGGCGACGCCTCGTTGAAGTCCCTATGCAGCTCGATCATCCGGCATGGGTCGAGGACCCCGACTTTGATCTGGGCTGGCACATAAGGCGGATCGGCGTTCCACCCCCGGGCGGGCTCCCTGAACTCGCCACCGTTGTCTCCGAACTGATCGCGACGCAGCTCGAGCGATCCCGACCTCTGTGGGAGGTCTGGGTCATCGAGGGGCTGGCGAACGGCCAGATCGCTGTGCTGTCGAAAGCTCATCATGCCGCGATCGATGGCGTCGCCGGCACCCAGATCGTGGCCACCATGCTCGACTTCACACCTGAGGTCGCCGCGGGACCGCCACAACAACCGGAGCGACTCCCCCGCCCGGTGCCGGGCGATGCTCAGATGTTGGCTCGAGCCGCAGGATCTCTGGCACTGCAGCCTATACGCGCCATCGGCGCCGCGCGGCGCGGCGTACGTGCGTTGCGCTCACGGCTTGGGATCGTCGAAGCTGCCGGCCACGGGAGCCTGGCGGCAACTCTCCCCGGCGGGGCTCCTCGGGTGTCCTTCAGCCATTCGTTGACTCCGGAGCGTTCGTTCGCGTTTCGCTCGTATCCGCTCGAGGGCCTGCTGCTCGTCAAGGAGGCTCTCGGGGTTCATCTCAACGATCTGGTCCTGGCGGTGTGTGGCGGCGCGCTCGGCCGCTACCTCGCCAAACGCGAAGAGGCGGTCGACCACTCTCTGGTGGCCATGGTGCCGATGTCGATCCAGAACAACGACCAGAACGGTCACGATGACGAAGCCAACCAATTGATGAACATGTTCATCAACCTCGGAAGTGACATTGCCGACCCGCTCACCCGCCTCGCAAATGTGATCGAGCAGACCGAGACCGCCAAGGCCCAGCTACGCGAAGGAGACGGCGACCCGGTGCGGGCAATCAGCGACATGGCCCCGGCGACGCTGACTGCTCACCTGTTGAAGTACGTCGCCTCGCACCGGATCGCCGACACGATGCAGCCGCTGTTCAACCTCACCATGTCGAACCTACGTGGGGCACGAATTCCGCTCTACCTGGCCGGGGCCGAGATGGTCGCCAACTATCCAATCGCGCCCATCTATGACGGAACCGGGCTCAACATCACGGTGATGACGCATCGCGATCAGCTAGATGTGGGGGTCGTCGCCTGCCCCCAACTCACGCCGGACCTGGACTTGATCCCGGAGGCAATCGCCGAAACGATAGACGAATACGTGGCTCTGGTCGGTAGTAGTCAGTAGTCAGACGCCCTGGGCACCTCCGCGCCGATCCTTTACTTACATTCATGTAGTTCCCCACATGGATGTCCACATTTGGGGATAACTACACCCGTGTGATTAGGAAAAAGCCGCTCGGGGGGCTGTCTTGGGCCTATCTTTCCCTCAACTATCCGCCGTCCGATGGGAGTGGGCTGTGCTTTGGGTTATCTATCTAGCGATCGTGATCTTGGTGATCGCCGGTCTTTGGAAAGCGTTCGAAAAGGCCGGCGTCCCCGGCTGGTCGGCAATCGTGCCGATCTACAACGTCTATGTAATGACCAAAATGGCCAACCGGCCCGGGTGGTGGGTGATCCTGACGTTCATCCCACTCGTCAACATCGTCGTATTGGTCATCATCTCGATGGACATTGCCCCCAAGTATGGCCAGACCGCCGCGTTCGGCGTCGGGATGGCGCTGCTCTCCTTCATCTTCTGGCCGATCCTCGGCTTCGGTGATGCGCAGTGGCAGGAGGCGCCGGTCACCCTCTAGCTCCTCAACCAGAAACGTCCATCGGCTCGCGACAGTGGCGCGGCGCCGTCACCTCATCGTCAGCCTGGGCATGGGTGACGGTCAGCCGCAGTCCACAAACGGTGCACTTGTAGTCGATGGTGACTTCCTCGACAGCCTCGGGATCGACTTCCTCGGGGCCCGGCGTGGCCAGCAGGCGTATCGCCCACATCGAGACGGCAAATATGCCAACGCCGATCCCGAGGGCAATGATGTAGGTCAACCGAAGCTCAGCCGAGCCGCTCGATGATGGTGCCGTTCGACATTCCGCCGCCCTCGCACATTGTCTGCAGCCCGAAACGGCCGCCCGTGCGCTCCAACTCGTTGACCATCGTCGTCATCAGCTTGGAGCCCGAGGCGCCCAGCGGATGGCCGAGCGCGATGGCACCGCCGTTGACATTGGTCTTCTTGTAGTCGGCACCGGTTTCGCGCAACCAGGCGCCGATGACAGAAGCAAAGGCTTCGTTCACCTCGAAGAGATCGATATCGTCGATCCCCATCCCGGCTTTGGCCAGAGCCCTTTGGGTAGCAGGGATCGGCGCGGTCAGCATGAGAATCGGATCGGCTGCAGCCAGCGAGAAGGTGTGGAAACGGGCCCGCGGCGTATAGCCGAGCTCCTTGGCGGTGTCCGCCCCCATGATGAGGACGGCGGAAGCGCCGTCGGTGATCTGCGAGCTATTGCCGGCGGTGACCATGCCATCGGGTTTAAAAACCGGCGGAAGCTTGGCAAGCGATTCCGCACTCGACGTTGGCCTGATGCCCTCATCGCGAGTCATCATCTCAACGGTGCCGTCCTCATTCTTGACCTCAATCGGGAGGATCTCGTTCTCGAATCGACCTTCGCTGGTCGCTCGGTCGGCCCGGAGGTGCGACTCCACCGCGTAGCCATCGAGTTCTTCACGAGTCATGTCCCACTTTTCCGCAATGAGTTCGGCCGAAATGCCCTGCGGCACAATGCCGTCCTCATAACGGTCGACCATGCGGGGCCCAAACGGTTTGCCCGGCCCTTGGGCCGTGACGCCCATCGGGACTCTCGTCATTGATTCGACACCGGCGGCAACGACGATGTCATACGCACCTGCGATGACTCCCTGCGCCGCAAAGTGGGCAGCCTGTTGGCTGGAGCCACACTGGCGATCGATCGTTGTGCCGGGGACAATGTCGGGCCATCCGGCCGCAAGCACCGCGTTACGGCCGATGTTGAGCCCCTGCTCCCCGGTTTGGCCGACACAGCCCATGATCACATCGTCGACCCGTTCGAGATCGAGATTGTTCCGATCGGCAATGGCTCCGAGAACCTCGGAAGCGAGATCGACCGGATGCCAATCCTTCAACTTGCCGCCGCGTTTGCCGCCTGGGGTTCTGATCGCATCAACGATTACTGCATCTCGCATTGGGGCGCTCCTTCGAAATCCTGATGTGATTGTACGAGCTGAAGACGGCCTCAATGCCGGACGGAAGGCGACCTGCACTAGCGTCGCTCCCATATGGCCAGCCGCCCCAATCTCATCTTCATCATGTCCGATGACCACGCCGCTCATGCAATATCGGCCTACAGCGGTGGTCGTATCAACAAGACGCCGCAGCTCGATCGGCTGGCATCGGGGGGAATGCGATTCGACTCCTGCTTCTGCACGAACTCGATCTGCACCCCGAGTCGGGCATCCGTGTTGACGGGGACCTACAACCACGTCAACGGGGTCACCACGCTCGACACGCCGATGGACAACCGGCTCGGGACATATCCCAAGATCATGAAAGCGGCCGGGTACCAAACGGCTGTGTTCGGTAAGTGGCATCTGGGGCACGGACCGAACCACGATCCGAC
>JAAELU010000302.1 GCA_024226255.1 bacterium
AGCGCACCGAGGAGAGGCCGAAGCCGTGGCTGTCCATGCCGTCCTTGGCCGCCTGGATGATCTCCGGGTGGTTGGACAGGCCCAGGTAGTTGTTGGCGCAGAAGTTGACTACCTCGGCGCCCGTGTTCAGCTTGATGTCGGCCTTCTGATCACTGACGATGACCCGCTCGCGTTTGTATAGGCCGGCCGCCTCGATCTCGCTCAGGGTTTCCCGCAGTTCCTCGCGCACCTTGTCGAACATGTTCCCCTCCTGCCCGTTGTCCCAGGCTGATCGCTTGTCTGTGGTTTCGGATGCGGCCTAGGCCAGCAGTCCCCGTTCCTGCTTCTTGCCGAGCGCCGTCAGCATATCGTCGGTCATGGCGTCCAGATCGTAGGCGGGCTTCCAGCCCCATTCCGCCCTGGCCACGCTGTCGTCGATGGAGTTCGGCCAGCTGTCCGCGATCGCCTGGCGGAAATCCGGCTCGTACTCGCAAGTGAACTCCGGCATCACCCTGCGAATGCTGTCCGCCAGCTCTCCCACCGAGAAGCTCATGGCGGCTATGTTGAAATCGTTCCAGTGCTTCAGGTTCTCGAACGGGGCTTCCATCAGGTCGATGGTGGCCTTGATGGCGTCGGGCATGTACATCATGGGCAGGACGGTGTCCTCGCGCACGAAGCAGGTGTATTTGGCCTGCTTGACGGCCTCGTAGTAGATGGCTACGGCGTAGTCGGTCGTGCCGCCGCCGGGCAGGGTCTCGTGGCTGACGATGCCGGGGTAACGCACGCCGCGGCAATCCAGACCGAAGCGCTTCACGTAATAATCCGCGAGGAGCTCGCCTGCGACCTTGGTGACGCCGTACATGGTCGATGGCTTGAGCACGGTCTCGTTGGGCGTCATGTCCAGGGGAGCCCCGGCGCCCCAGACGGCGATGGAGCTGGGGACGAAGATCCGTGTCAGCTCATGCTCGACACCCAGGTCGAGCACGTTCTTGAGGCCGTTCATGTTGACGTCCCAGCAGAGCCAGGGCTTGTCCTCGCCCACCGCCGAAAGGATGGCGGCCATGTGGTAGACCGTGTCGATCTCGTACTTCTTGATCACGGCCTCGACGGTGTCCTTCTGAGCCACGTCGATGTACTCGAAGGGTCCCGATTCCAGCAATTCCTTGCTGGGGGCGCTCTTGCGACCGGTCGCCAGCACATTGTCCGCACCGTATTTCTCGCGCAGAGCCATGGTGAGTTCGGAACCGATCTGCCCCACCGCTCCGGTAACCAGGATTTTCTTCATCTCTTTGGTGGCCATCGCAATACCTCAGTCTGGGATGTGAAGGGTCGCGGGTCGGCATCGGACAAGACCCGATCCGGCCAGAATCTAGTTCAATCGGACAAGGGAATCAAGTTCGCTCGGTCAGGTCCCACCTCGCTTCGCTTCGCCTCGAGGGCTCGGCTCAGAGGCGCTCGGCTGGGACCCTCGCTCGCTCACGGCGGCCGGGGGAAAAGAAAAAGCGGAGGTCGGCAATTGCCGACCTCCGCTTCTGATTCCTGACGCTTGCGATTTTGCGCTTCGGCCGAGTGCCTCACGTCCGTGCGAAACGAGGCGAAGCGCTAAATCGCTTCTTACTTCAGCATGACCATCTTCTCCGTGGCTGTGTAGTCGCCCGCCACGAGCTTGTAGAAGTACACGCCGCTGGCAATACGATCGCCGTTCTCGTTCTTGCCGTCCCAGACCACTTCATGGTCGGTGGCGAGCATCGAACCGTTGACCAGGGTCTTCACCACGCGACCGGAGAGGTCGTACACGCTCAGGTGCACGTGTTCCTCGCTGGCCAGGGCGAATTTGATCGTGGTCTTCGGGTTGAACGGGTTCGGGAAGTTGCCCGACAGCTCGGTCTTCGCCGGCACGGTTCCCGCGGGATCCGGCGCCGTGTTGGCCCCGAGTCCGAGCAGCAAGAGAACATCGCCGACCATCTGGCGCGCGTAGTCCAGATCGAAGCCGTTGCTCAGTGCAAAATCGGAATCGCGCACACGGATGTAGCTGAAGGGGTTGTAGGCAACGTGATTGTCCCAGCCGCTGGGGCTGGTGGGGTTGCCGTCACCATCGGGGTCACGGTTGAGGATGCCGGCGACCATCGTCGTGCCGCCGTCCTCCTCCCAGGCGAAGGTCTCACTCGACAAGCCGCCGCTGGGCGCCACGACCGAGAAGTCCCTGATGTTGGGACAGCCGCCGTAGACCCAGAAGTAGGGCTCGAGCCCGGAGACCTGGAGAGCCACATGCGTGGCCCGCACCTCGGGCACCGTGATGCCGGTGTAGTCATCGTAGAACTGACTGGCGGACAGGAGGTTGGCTCCCAACACGTTGTGGAAGAAGGGAGAACCGTTGCCCAGATCGTTGCCGACCAGATCTCCCATCACCCAGAGGCCGGTGTCGTGGGAGGAGTTCTCGATGTAGTCCGTCAGCAGGACGTCATCCTCGGTCTTGTGACCACCCGCGAGAGTGGTGATCGTGCCGCCGGGCACGCCGCCGCTGTCCCAGACGATCATGTTGTACTGATCCAGATCACCGATCTCGGCGCGGCCGGCAAGACCGTTCTCGAGGCCGGAACTCGGCGCCTGGGTCAGGTAGGTGTCGTAGCCCGAATAGCCATTGTAGCGGAAGGCTTCGTCCCACCAGAAGAAGGCGCCGTTGGCATCGTCGCAGAGCAGCATGGTCGAGCCGGTCGTCGGCAGGCAGCGAACCACGTAAGCGCCGCGGAGATCCGGGTTGGAGGACATCGCCCAGCGGGGACGCAGGGAGACCTCGCCGTTATTGGCCTCGGCACGATAGAAGAACTCGATGATGTCACCGGGCTCGAAGTAATCGTCGTTGAAGTCGAAGGCATACTTGCCCTGGACCACACCGCTCGTACTGGCGGCCGAGTCGGCCACCATGGTGCCCCAGTCCTCGCCGTCGAAGTTCTGGATACCATCCCAAGGCGAGTAGATACCGTCGGAGCCGTCCTGGTCGGCCATGCTCGAGTTGATCATGCCCATGTGGGGACCAGCAGTGACATGGAACCAGAGACGGAAATCCGGACGATCCTCACCGGCGGCGGTGTTGTAGTGGGTCTGCATGCCCAGGACCAGATCCATGTTCAGCTCGACCATGGTGGAGTCGCCGATCACGACCGTGGATCCACCGATCGGTCCAACGTCGTTGGAGCTGTCGATGCGCACTTTGCCGCCGATGGGCTCGGGGAAGTTGTCCTGGAAGCGATCGAAACCGCTCACGTCCCAGGCGATCGCCGAGGCATTGATCAGCTTGATGCGAACATTGTCGAAGTAGGGCGCCGGAGTGTGGCCCGTGCCGTCACCGGTCGTGTTGCACCAGAAGGGGCACATGTCGACGGTGTTCAAAGCCACGCCAACACCGTTGATGACCCCGCCCAGGGCGGACTCGGCCACATACTGGGTCAGGTTCCAGTCTTCGTCGCTCCACTGCTTGTCGTCTCCATAGTAGACCGTGTTGTCGTTCTTGTAGACGCCTAGGCAGGGAACGCCCTGAGTCTGCGCCGCAACGGCCCAGCTCTGATAGATCAAAGCGTTCTGGGGCAGATCGTAGTAGATCCAGTAACTCATCCAGACCTGAGTCGACGCATCGACAACCACGGGCTGTCCGACCGGATTGCCGGCCTCGTGGGCGCTATCCAGGATCGGGCTGCGGATGTCGGTGTCGAAGTAGGGCGGTCCGTAGGGGGTCACCGAGAGAGGATACTCGGGGTTGGTCGTGTTCAGGTCGAAGAAAGCCCACGCATAGGTGGAATTCACGGCGCAGGGATCTTCGCTGTAGAGGTTGGCATAGAGCGCCGAGTAATCGCCAGCACCGATAGGCGCGGTGAAGGTGAAAGTGGCCGGCGCGACGCCGCCCTCGAAGTCCTCCTGCATGGTGACCACGGTATCGTGGATCAGCTCGACGTTGTCGATCCAGACCGCGCCGATGTCGGAGACCAACAGGCCATCCTCGTCGGACCAGGCACCGTCCGTTGAGAAGCGCATGGTGAGGTCGCC
>JAAELU010000303.1 GCA_024226255.1 bacterium
AACCTGCCGACGCCCGTGTTCGATGTTCGTGGCGAGTTCAAGACTATCCTTCTGTGGCTGGTGGTGGTTGGAGTGTTCGGTGGGTTGA
This sequence comes from bacterium, assembly GCA_024226255.1. GTDB lineage: Bacteria > Actinomycetota > Acidimicrobiia > Spongiisociales > UBA5794 > JAHEJX01. The sequence continues at coordinate 89 of JAAELU010000303.1, forward strand.
TGGGCTACGCGGTCTATGGCCGCGATTTCGTCGACGGATTTTTCGGCTCAATCTCTGGTCTTCTCAAGCTGATCGGAGTGGTCGCGGCGGGTGTCGGCGTTGGCGCCCTGATGGGCTGGGCGGTGGGCCGGTCGAGCCGTGGCGGCGGCCAGGGTGGAAGATGGAGTTGGACCGGCGCGATCGTCGGCTTTCTCATGCTGGTGCTGCTCGCGCCTCTGTTGTTTCGCGGGTGATACCGCCACCTTGCTAGTGCGCGCTTTTCTTTGACAGCGGTTCGTGTATGATCCGGCGCCAAATCGCGAGGAGGCGGCATGACTTTTCCAGAAGCGCTCACGTTTGACGACGTGCTTCTCAAACCGGCTAAAAGTGCCGTCCTGCCCTCCCAGACCGACACCAAGACCCACCTGACGCGCAGCATCGAACTCGGCATCCCGTTGGTCTCCGCCGCGATGGACACCGTGACCGAGAGCGCTCTGGCGATCGCCATGGCGCAAGTCGGTGGAGTTGGCGTTCTGCACAAGAACATGTCGATCGAGGACCAGGCGGGCGAAGTACGCAAGGTCAAGAAGTTCGAATCGGGAATGGTTGTCAATCCGGTCACGATTGCACCGGATAAGACTCTCGCCGATGCCCTACACCTGATGGGTGAGCACCGTATCTCGGGCATACCGGTGCTCGAGCGCGGCACCAAGAAGC
>JAAELU010000304.1 GCA_024226255.1 bacterium
ACCAGCCCCAATACGCAATTCCGCTTCTCGGCATGGTGCTCGGCAATACACTCAACGGAATTTCCGTCGGCCTGAATGCGTTTACCGAGGCGCTGGTGACCCGCCGGGACAAAGTAGAGTCGCTGCTGGCCCTCGGCGCTACCCGTTGGGAAGCCGCTCTCGGCCCGATTCAGCACGCCGTTCGAACCGGCATGATACCGATTGTCAACTCCATGATGATCGTCGGCGTCGTCAGCCTGCCCGGTATGATGACCGGCCAACTCGTCACCGGCGTGGCGCCCATTCAGGCCGTGAAGTACCAGATCGTCATCATGTTCCTCATCGCCTCGGCAACCGCGCTCGGCACCGTCGCTGCCGTCGTGCTGAGTTTCGTGCAGCTATTCAACAGCGAGCACCAATTCCTCGCCACGCGCATTTCGAACCCAAGAAGCAGTCAATCACACTGACCGCGTCGTCCGGACTCAAAACTCAAAACGGACTCCCGAGTGTCGACGCGGGCCCTCGCTGCCTGGTCCGGGGCGCTGCCTGGTCCGGGGCGCTGCCTGGTCCGGGGCGCTGTCTGGGCTATGTTTGCGATCGAGCGAAGTCCGCCATCATTCGAACGTTCTC
>JAAELU010000305.1 GCA_024226255.1 bacterium
CCGTCGGAGAATGAACACCGAGGATCACGAGGCTGCCGTCGCCCTCGGTCGGGCGCTGCCCGAGTACTTCAATGATCAGGGCATCGCCGAGATGAAGGTCGAGATCCCCCAAGAGGACGGCACCGTTGCCGAGGTCGATGCGAAGTTGGTCGGTTTCGTAACGTGGGCCATCCACGAAGGGACCGGGTGGATCGCCGTGAGTGGCGCCCACCACCGCCGAGGAATCGGACGACGCCTCGGCGAATCCATCGATTACGAACCGTACGAGCGAACCCGGACGTTTTACCGCAGTGTGGGGTTCCGGGACCTGAGGAGCGTGACGCTCGACAACCCCGGCATGCCGGAGATGTTGACGTTGCAGAAGAGGATCGACGCCGCGGATTAACCCGCTCCCCCTCCTTCAATCGATCGACCGGGTGCGAGAGGAGGGCGCGATGACACAGCACATACCCAACCGCGGCTGGCACCTCGATGACGGACGCAGCGTTCTCTTTGTCGACTACCTCCGCTTCCCCCCTCCACCTCGTTCCTCGGCGACTCCCCCCGGACGTCTGCCTCCCAAAGCGGAGTCAGACGGGGGGAGAGATCATTGGCGCCTCTTGAATGGGTCGTCGCCTACACCGTGCGTTTGTGGAAGTGGCCGGACTTCATGATCACAGCCAGGTGAGCGCCCTGGTTGGTTAGGAGTCGCAGGTCGGCCAGCGGGTCGCCGTCGACGACGAGCAGGTCGGCGATCGCTCCGGGCTCAATGATGCCGAGTGAGCCTTCCCGCTCCACGACGCGGGCGCCGACCAGAGTTGCCTGGCGGATGATCTCGATGGGCGACAGCACCTCGGCACGGTGAAGGAACTCGAGGCTCTGGTCCTCTTGGAGCGGACCCAGCAGGTCTGAGCCGAAAGCCACCTCGACGCCGGCCCGCTTGCACACTTCGAGCGATCGGAGCGCGCCTTCGAGCACGATGTCGTTCTTGGCAAGCATCCCGGCGTCCATCCCGAGAGCTGCCGCCCGCTCCTTCATCGAGAAGTAGGTGACGAGATTCGCCACCAGGAACATGTCGCTTTGGGCCATCAGTTCGGCGGCGGCGTCATCGATCAGGTTGCCGTGCTCAATGGTGCGCACGCCGGCGTGGGCAGCCCGAGTTATCGCCTCCGGAGTGTAGGCATGGGCGAGGACGTAGCGCCCAAACGCCGTCGCCTCTTCCACCGCGGCTTCGATCTCCGGAAGTGAAAACTGGAGGCTATCGAGCGGGTCGTACGGCGACGACACCCCTCCCGAACACATGATCTTGATCTGATTGGCTCCTTGCCGAAGCTGCTCGCGCACAACTCGTCGCACCCCGTCGGCACCGTCCGCCACCGCTGCCGTGAACCGCAGCGCATTGCTGCACGAACAGCCTTCCCCGCCATCTGTGCGCCGGCGCGAGTCGTTGTGACCGCCAGTCGGCCCAATCGACTGCCCGGATACGAACAGCCGGGGACCGGCGAGGAGCCCCAACTCGACCGCCTCCTGGATTCCCCAGTCGGCACCGCCGGTATCGCGAACGGTCGTGAATCCCCGATTGAGCATGTCCACCAGCGACTTGGCGGCGCGTGCCGTCATGAGGGTCACCGGCATGGCCTCCATGGCGCCCAGGTTGAGCTCGGTGAGAGTCACATGGGCATGGCAATCAATGAGTCCCGGCATCAGGGTTCCGCCGCCACAATCAACGACCTCAGCAGACTCAGACTGGATCGGCCCCTCCACCACCTCGCGGATGAGGTTGCCTTCGACCAGCACCTCGAATCCTGGACGGACCTCATCGCGACGCGGATCGAGTAGAGACAGGTTGCGAAACAGGATGGGGGGCACAGGATCTCCCGATTGACGGCTTGTGGCACCCAGGACTGTAGGCGGGAACGCCTTCGGCGTTCCTTAGGAGCTGCTGCGCAGCTCCATGGGAACCAGCAACGCCGCGAGGGTTCCTTGGGAGCTGCGAGCTAATACGCGTGTCAGCGCGATGTTGGCCAGTATGCGTCATCTCCGAAGGTTGCAGTTGTGTTGCCGTCGGCGTCCTGGGTACGTGCTGTGAGCTCAGCCCGGGAGTTGATGAACCCGGCGTCTCCAAGGGCTGGACAGGATTTGGGCACGATGTTTTGGCGGTCCACATTGGCCCCCCGGAGATCGCGGCGCGGACGCCTATGGCGACGACGTCGCCGAGCCACAAGGCTACGAGATTCCTGGTCTGAGCACCCTACGCTCAGCGCCTATCGGCGCGGATTGTATGGAACGTCCAGTCCGCAGGGGATTCGCGAGAAGACCCTCCCCGAATCCTCGGTCTTGTGCCGCTCAGCAACGGAGCTCTACGGCGGCCGACAGCCGCTCAGGTGGCTGTGTAGCCGCCGCCGAAACTGTCGGCGAACCTCCTCGCCAGCCTGCGAATGAATCCTGTCGCCTCCCGAAAAGGGTTCCCTTCGGGCAATTCACCGCTGGCAACAACGATGACTGCAAGAAGTAGCGCTATGACTACAAGGGTGACGAAGGCGCGGCGCACATGCCCAAGCGTAATGGATGCCGCCGAGACGCAACGATGCCGGATCTGTTCGGGACGCTCCTCCTCGGTTCGAACACTATTCGGCAGGGCACGCCGGAGATTCGGGCAGCGCACCAGGACATAATCCAGCGCTACCTGGCTGCGACCGCAGGGGGCCGAAACACCATCAACCGCAGGCGCCGGGTTCTCGCAAGAGGCCCGGCGCTTGTGCGAGTGGCGCAGGACCGGATCTACCATGAGCGCAACGGCAGGAGGTTGAGTTGGTCGATGTAGCGCCGGCAGGCTGGTATCACGCAGAAACAGATCCGCTCGGAGTGGAACGGTATTGGGACGGCGTCGAGTGGAGCGCCGACACTCGGACTGCGCCACCATCGACGGCGGCACCCTCGATGGCGGCCCCCTCGATGACGGCCCCAGTCGCCTCCGGGCAACGGGGCGGGTTCCCTCCGCAGACATCGCTGGCCTCACCTTGGATGCGACTCGGGAGTTGGCTCCTCGAGTTGGTCCTCATGACGTTCACACTGATGATTGGGTGGCTGATCTGGGCGACGTTTACCGCCGGCACAGGGCAGACCCCTGCAAAGAAGCTGCTGGACCTCAGGGTCATCAGGGGCGACACAATGAGGCCATCTACTTTGGGACACATGTTCTGGCTCCGAGGCATACTCGCCGGTCTCGTCACCGGGATCGCCTTGCCAGTCACCCTCTACATCCTGGCTCTCATGCCTTTCTGGGACCGCAACAACCAGAACCTCTGGGACAAAGTCTCCAACTCGTACGTCGTCAACGATCCAACCGACGCCTGGCATACCGCGGCGCCGCACGCCGGATAGGCGACTCCCGGCTACGAGCGGGTGATCGAGTCGGCGCCTTCGATCCGTGCCCGATAGGTGGCGATAGCGCGCTCCCCGATGCTTTCGGGTGCCTCGTTGGTCCGTTCGCCTTGGTCCTCGAGCCACTCCCACAGATCGCCGCGCAACGTGATCGATCCTTCCCTATGGGCACCGGGTCGCATCAACATCACAAACAGGATGATCAACAGTCCGATCATGAAGAACACGGAAACCAGGATTGCCCGAGCGAAGGGATCGCCGTGCCAGATCTGCACCGGTCCGCCGGCTGGTTCTGGCAGCCGGAACGCGCGAAACAGGTACACGAAGATGTAGGCACCGGTATACACCAGGAAGATGATGAGGCTGATGAGGGCGAGCATTCTCTTCATTACACGGCTCCTACTCGATGCTGTTGAGGGCGGCGATCTGGTCCTGGGTGCTGGGGAGAATCAACCTGCCCAATGGGGATTCCGACACGAGCCAACCAATGGCGCGCGGGGCGGATCGATACGCCACCGCGGCGATGAGACACACCAGGGCAGCCACCAGCAGCGCCGCCCCGACACCGTATCCGATGCCGACGGCCCATGGGCTCTCGTAGAACAGCCCGAGTGGATCGGCGTAGAACTCAGCGCCAGCCCACATCGAACCGGCCGCCAGGGCGGCCAATCCCGCGGTCAGTGCGAAGTATGTCGACCGGTTGCGCAATCCCCTCTTGAGGAACCACGGCTCCTTGAGGTGATATCCGGCCGCACCAACCGCGTCTGCGATCACGCCGTACGTGCCGACAACAACATCGTGTCGTCGCCGCAGGGTGCGGTGTGGAAGTAGCCGGCGGATCCAGTCGGAAACAAGCAGCACTCCGGAGATCAGGATGCCGACCCCCATGAGACTCGGGAAGAACACGGCGAGGGTCATGCTGATCCTCCCTGGCCGAGGCGTTCAACAACGCCCAACGACCCGTCAATGGTGACGGTTTCGCCATCAACGAGCCGTCTGGACGCCTGCCTCACGTTGAGAACGGCTGGTAGTCCGAACTCACGGGCCACGATCGCGGCGTGGCACAACGGTCCCCCAACTTCGAGCACTATGGCGCCCGCCACCAGGAACAGCGGGGTCCAGGACGGGTCTGTGGCGTACGCCACCATGATGTCCCCCGGCTCCAGACGAACTCCGTCGGCGAGCGACGAAACGATGCGCACCGTGCCGGTGACACTGCCCGGGCTGGCTGCCCACCCCTCCAACCGATCCGATTGCAGGATCTGCGGATGGGGAACCGTGTCCGGATGGCCGACAAACCAATCAGGCAAGGGATCAGCGGCGGCGGCCTCGGAGGCGATGGCGCGACGAACCTCAAGGTGTTTGCTGTCGACACCAACCCCGCCGAACAGCATCTCCTCCAGTTCGGCATCGGTGAGATAGTTGACAAGATCGGGTTGGGTGAAGTCGCGGGATGACACCAGGCGATTTGCCGACTCCAGAAGAATGCGACGTTCCTCACCACCCAACACCAGTAGGGCGTTCTTCGCTCGCTCCCGCAAGGAGAGGAACCGCACGGTCTCCTCGACCTGGCGCCGCAGCCAACGGAGCCGCAGATCGACGACTTGGCCGGTTAGCAGGCGGGTGCGACGCCACCGTTTTTCAGAGGAAAGCTGGCCGCTCAGCCTCTCGAAATGCTCGGCCCACGACAGATCCGTCGGGAGCGGACGGGTTTCGCCGCGACTCATCATTCGAAGCTGTTGCCAGATCCACCAGTCATCCTCGATCCACGCCGGTCCGCCGTAGACGGCCTTTGAACCCATCGAACGAACTGCGTTGTCGACGTCTGCCAAGAAGGCCTCGCCCTCAGCTCCGAGTGCTCCAAGAAGGGTGCGGGTAACCACCCCCGGTTCCTGCACGATGTCGGCGATGTCACTCGAGGGATGGCTGTCCAGAACCTCCTCGAGAACGCGGGCCCGAGCGGACCCGACTGCACTGTGTTGAAGAGCCCCACGGGTGAGGATCTGGGCCCACGATGCGGCTTCGGCTTCGGGAAGCCACCGCTCCAGAAGGATCTCGAGGGCTCGATACGCCGCGCCGGCAGCGCTGGACGCACCTACCTCAGCGGCATAGCCACGCCACGCCAGGTCCCTGATCCGCTGCCTATAGGCAACCAGGAGCCGGACCGGTAGTTCCGTGAGATCGAGTTGCATACGAGCGAGCGCGGGAGAAGCCGCCGCGATGAGGTCCACTTCATCTGAGATCGAATTGTGTGCTCTCCGAATTCGCATGGCAGCAAAGACGTGGCCTCTGCTTCGAGTCGGCTCCTCGGGCGCCTCCCCGATCGTCTCACCGAGGTATTGGCGCTCGACCTCAGCGGGAGTTCCACCCGGCATCGAACGAGCTATGTCACATATCGCGGACAGGTCGAGGGCAACCCGGCCGCGGAACCGATTGACGATCATCCGGTCGTTGGACGGCGTCGCCCCACCCAGGTTGGCGAAGGTTGCCCGAAACGCGTTTTCGAGCATCGGAGCGTTGATCGTCCACAGCAGCGGAGGGACGACGTCCGGGAGCATCTCGACCACGCCATGGGGGGTGAAGGTCACGGCCGCCGGGGTGGATGTGTCGAGTCCGTCGTCGAGATTCGCAGGCGCCGGATCGGTGATGGGCCGTGACTGCAGGACAGTCAGACCCGAGTCCACGTAGGCCCATTCAATGTCTTGCGCTGAGTGTCCGGAACGTTCGATCCGGAGACAGAGGCGGGCCAAGTCCTCGAGAAACCCGAGCCTCTCCTGGTCCTGTGCCTGCACAACTTCGAGGGTGTCACGGCGCACCAAGTAGTCCGCCGGAGTGACTCGCCCAGACACCAGATCCTCGCCCAGTCCTTCAACGGCTTCGATCCGCATCAGGTGATTCCGGCCCTGGGGGTCCCGAGTGAACGTGACCCCTGACCACACCGGCTCAACCATCCGCTGGACGACGACCGCCATGGCAACGTCTTTGTCGGTCACGCCTTGTCGTTGGCGATAGGCGCGAGCGGCCGGCATCCACAACGATGCCCAGCACCTGCGGATCGCCAACTCGAGTTGGTTCACGTCGGCCACATTCGTCACCGTCAGGTGCTGACCGGCAAACGAGGCCCCGGCAAGATCCTCCGCGGTGGCCGAGGACCGCACGGCCACCGGGCCCTGGCGGAGGAGGTCACCACCAACTTCAACAACGGCAAGAGAGACCGGCCCCGGGATGGGCGCCTCGACGAACGCTCGCTCAATCGCGGTGGTCTCAGCCTCGATTCGATCGGCTTGGGGAAGAGCTGACTCCCGCAGGCTTGTGATCAGAGCCCGCAGACTCCTCTCGGCGACGGATTCGTTGTAGGCCGCAGTCGTAATCACGATGGCCCGCGGCACCGGGTACCCATGGCCGACAAGCCAGTCCAGGCCGGCGCCCTTGCCACCAACCTCGGCGATCGGGTGACCCGAGCCATCGATGTGGATTGCGTACCGGGAGAGTTGCTCGGTGAGCATCATGACGCACCCTCTCGAGCGTCCACCACGAAGGAGAATTCGATGAGTTGCTCTCCCGTCCAGTCGAAGCCGGCGAGGCGCACCTCGATCAGATCGGTCCCACTATCGGTGACTTCGATCAGGCCGAATTGACCGCCTCCGGGGAACACGCCCTCGCTGTACGGGCCGCCCTTGACGCTGCCGGGCCGGTCGAGGGCGGCGGCATGCAGCAGCGGAAACGAGGCTCCCTGGACTGTCGAGAAGTTCGTGTTCGTCCCATTGTCGATGGCGATCATGTGGGCGTCCCCGGCGACCATCAACAGTCCATCCAGTTCGTTCGAGGCAATGAAGTCCGCCAGGGCTCGACGCTCCATGGAGTATCCACCCCAGTGGTCGGCGCCCTCCGCCGGATCGGCAATCCATGGAACCGAAGTCACGATCACCGTGAGCGGGTATTCACCTTCTGCTTCGAGCAGTTCCGCCTCGAGCCACGCCAGTTGCTCAGCGCCCAACATTGTCTTGGCAGCGTTGTCCACCGCGGCCTTGGGATCACGAGCCGAGCGGTTGTCCAACATCAGGAATCGCACCCGACCGACGGAGAAGGACTGGTTGATCGTTCCCGAATCTGCCAACGGGTAGTGGGGCACATAGGCCCTGTACGCCTCCCTCGCGATGCCGCGAGTCGACGAGGTCGAGTCGGCATCGTTGCCGCCGTAGTCGTGGTCGTCCCAGATGTACGCGATCGGGACGTCGGCCAGCAACGCCGCTTGGGCCGGACTCGTCAGTGTTTCGTCGAACGCTTCCGTGAACTGTTCGAATGTCTCGATGTGGTCGGCGTAGAAGAAGTCACCGGGGATCAAGAACATGTCAGGCTCGGCCGCTCGTATCGCTTCGTAGACAGTCCCGCTGGAACCGAGCCGGGCACAGCTCCCGACTGCAACGGTGAAGCTCGTCGATCCGGTAGCGAAGGTGTGGAAACGGCCGACCCGTTCACTCGCCACAACGCCGTCAACCTCGAGGCGGTATTGATACTCGGTGGCGGGCTCCAGGTCGATGAGGGCGAAGCTCCAGACATCGTCCTCACGGTTGCCCGGATAGCTCGCTTCGAGTCCGTCCTCGCGGACAGCAACTAGATCGACATCGCCTGCGTCTTCAACTCGAGCCACTACTTCGGCGCTGCCGTCGGTCACGGCCCCAGCCCACATCCATGCCACCGGACTGTCGGGGAGCCTGGGGAGGTCGGACTGAGGGTGCGCCGGGCCGTAGCCGTGGTTGTACATCGCCTGGGCGGCGTATCCACCGGCGCCAAGAATCACTGTAAGGGTGACCGCCATAGTCACCACTGCCACCATCGTGCGAGTCCGGTGCCAAGCGACAAGAAAGGCGACCCCGGGTATCAGGAAAGCGGCCGCCGGGAGAAACGATGTGAGCGGTTGATGCTGCAGGGCGGCGAGGACACCCAGGGATGTGGATGAAACGAGCAGAATCGAGCCGCCGAGACCCTCCCACTTCCACGCCACCAGGATGCCGATCCAGATGACCGCGAGCGTTGCGACCTGGGCCTGCCGTTCCCAAGCTTCAAGGTCGGGTCCATGCGGCAGACCGACTGTGGCGGCCAGGACCAAGAAGAGCCCGGCAACAGCGACCGACCACGAGCGGGCAAACCGCCGAGCTCGATGCTCAACATTGTCAGTGATTACGACGGCGTGCAGCCCATGTTCCCTGGCCGATTCTGCATAGGCCATAACATCCTCCGGCTTCGCCGGCGGTTCACTACCCATTTAGCGTACGTCCGGAGACGACACCGGCGACAGGGACTTAGGTCCTACCCCCGCTGGGGAACGACTCAGACCCTCCTTTCCCTCTCACCCGGTCGAGGCTCCTCGGCGTGAACCTAGAGTCCTCGTATGGCACGAACTATCGCTACCGACCGCTTTGTGGATCGGGCTGAGCTCCTCGACTTCGTTCGACCCCGCCATCACGGCATTCTCACGACAACACGTCGTGACGGACGCACCCAACAGTCCCCTCTCACCATGGGTCTCGACGATTCGCATCGTGTGGTGATCTCGACCTATCCCGAGCGAGCCAAGGTCGCCAACGTTCGGCGGGATCGAGCGGTCTCGATCCTGGTGCTCTCTGACGACTTCGGGGGTGAGTGGGTGCAGCTCTATGGAACGGCCGAAGTCCTCGACCTCCCCGACGCGCTCGAGCCGTTCGTTGAGTATTTCCGCAACATCGCCGGCGAACATCCTGACTGGGATGAATACCGCGAGGCCATGGTCAAACAGGGCAAATGTCTGATCCGGGTCACCATCGATGAATGGGGGCCCATCTCCCGCGGCGGCTTCCCCGCCCGGCTGGCGGCAGCCGACTGACCGGCGACCGCAGCGGCCTCGCCGTGGGAATTGGACTCGATCAGCCCACGATCGCGGTGATCGTCTCAGTGATCCAGAACGTCGCGCCGCCGTCGTCGGTGATCCGAAGATCAACCGTGTGCAATCCCTTGTCGAGATGAGACACGGTGTAGCGCCAGAACAGAACCGGGAAATCCCAATCGCCGATGCCATTGCCGTTGCCATCGCCGAGCCCGTCGCCGTCGTGATCCCAGGACCATCGCGGACCCTCACCGGGAACCGCCACAAACGCCGGCTGGTAGCCGGATTTTGCTGAGAACCACGACCCACCGTCGATCGCCAGCTGGATGTCGTGATCCGGATTGCCGACATACGCTTCCAGCACGTCTACCGGATCCAATCCCCACTCGAATCCAAGCCGGAGCGGCGAGCGTCCGGGGATGGTCGCGGGCGGTTGTCCGGGCCGACCAGCATCGTCATAGATCAGCACATGCACGACGTCTGATCGGCTATCCCATTGCATGTGGTGAGCGTTCTCGCTGGCATTGCTGCCCGCAATCGCTACGGCAGAACCGCCGATCAGCGAGCAAACTGCGACGAACGCAACAAGCAGTGACTTCCTCATCATATTTCCTTCTGAGCGGCCCCCCTCCCTGGCAGAGTACGCCGCGTATTCCCTAGACCTCTACTAGATCGGTGCTCAGGTCGGGTGCGGTCTCACCGTCTCCTAGGTTCGCTTCGATGGCTTCCGGCAAAGACTTCCGGCCAACATCGACTTGCATATCCGCTGACTTCACCTTGAGCCGCACATCCTGAGCGGGCCGCAGCAACATGATTCCGGAACGGGTGACACGCCAGGCCACGATCGTCGTCGCGATCGCAGCCAGCGCAAAAAGAACCACTACTGCGGTGCTGCGTGCGGCCGATCTGACCTCATCCAGCGTTTCCTCTACGGAATCCTCCAGAGCAACCACGGCGTCCTCGACCGCAGCCTCGATGCCGGACAGGTCGATGTCATCAGCCGCGTCAATCCGGCCAAAGTCGCTTCCCTCTTCGGGGATCTCGACATCCCCCTCCACCTTGCTCGTCTCCCCGTTGCTGTCTGTGACGTCTAACCGCACCGCGTAGACGCCGGGCCCCTCATAGGTACGTTCGACATTGCGCCCGCGCGCCTCACGCCCGTCGCCCAGGTCCCACGTCCATGTCTCGAGAGCGCCATCGCCCGGTTCTGTGATGTCCTCGAGGCGCATTGTGTAGGTGGCTCCGGGCCGTTCACCCTCAGCACGCTCTTCGCCCTCTCCGCCCTCTTCGCCCTCGGGTGACTCCTCGAATAAGGCCTGCGCCTCGAAGCGGAACGCTGCGGTCGGTCCGGCGAAGGACTCCTCCCCATCAGTTGGCTCGGCGGTTACCTCCGGTTCGGCATCAGCGGGGAACCACTCGTCATAGGCGCCAACCGGGTTGCTGAGGACCGGGAAGACCACAAAGAACACGACTACGAACATCACCAGCCCAACGAATATGAGGAGGGCGCCCAGACCCTCAGATGAGATCGCCTTGGAATTGCGGACACGTTCCAACATGGCTCAATCCCTTCCAATGACCTCGCACGTACACGACCGATCCTCGATCGGTCGACACTGGATGTCAGCGGCAAGTCGGCGAGAACAGATGCGCCTGCCCTCCTGAACCCGGACCCTCGATAGACGGAAACGGTATTCCCCACCCAATCGTCGGCTCGTCCGAACCAGACGGCTAGAGCAGAACGGCCTTTTCAGCTGACGCTCAGCGCACCAGAGTCCACACGGTCCACGCCGCACCGGCCACGGCCGCCAGGGCCAAGTACCCGATCACCAAACGGGTATCACCGAGTAGGCAACGGCTCGACGCCAAACCGCGACGCCGGGCCCGCCAGTAGCCAATCACTCCGATTGAACCGAAGATCGCCACCGTGAGCGGCGGGGTGATCAGCCAGGAAATCAACCCAATCGTTGTGTAGATACACAGGCGTAGTGGGTCGTACTCAGCCGATCCTGCGGGCGTGACTGGGCTCCGTTGGATCGGAGTGTCGGCCGTCGCCGCGGTAGTGGCGCCGACCGGCAAGCCGTCGGGTACCCGTAGTGGGGCGACGTCGCCAAAAGCCGCCGGAGCTCGGTCTCTCATGAGGTCACCTCGATGTCCTTTCGGTGGGGTTGCAGCGTGAGCGGTACGGAGCCGGCTCGGCGGCCGGCGACTTCGGAGAGTTTGGTTCGACCAAGGGGTGACCACGCCTGGACGGCACAGAACGGAGCACACTGGTCGAGATCGGCTTCCGAGCGAGTCCCGACATGAACACAGCACTGCAGCAGTCGCTCCTCGAGCATCGTGTTCATGTCCATGAATGGCTTGACAGTGATCCGTTTGATCCGCTCGCCAATCGTCGCCCGAAGCTGCTCTTGACGCCCTACCGACGAACCGGCCAGGCGTAACAAGCTGGCGATGCCCAGGTCACAGGTCTCACAAATGTTGCGGATCAATTCGCCAACGTTGGGCTGGCTCAACGAGGTTTGCTCCGACAGCAATCCCAATAGCGAGTCCTGAACCACGGCCCGCAGCTCATCGGGGATCTCGTGGTCGGCGATCCGGTTGGCAACGAGACCGAGGTGCTCCTTGAGACGCTCATGGCCGATCATCGAGACCATGGACTGCCACTCCCCGGCGTCCGTTTTCATCATGTAGCCGACGGAACAGCAGTGCGGATGCGAACACGGCAACGCTGTGAGATCTCGCCAGGTGACAACCCCTCCGGTCTGGGGACCGAGCCTCTTGAGGACCCCCGTGTGGGTGAGCCGCTGGAACGGGTTGATGGGTGTCGACCGCCCAGAGCCAAACTGCGGTTGAATCGACACTCCACCGACATAGGGCGTGTCCAGGGCGACCTGGATGACGTCGCCGATCTCATCGTCGTTCACACCAAGCGCCGCCGTCATGGTCAGTGTTGTGAAGACCCCGGCCTCTGAGAGCCGCCGCAGCGCCCTTTCCTTGAGTGAACGAAGATCTGCATTACGGTGATGGAGATAGGTTTCCTTGCGGAGGCCGTCGAACTGGAGATACACCTCGACCTGGCTGCGGCTTCGCTGCAATACCTCTAGCAACTCGTCGTCGCGGGCCAGCGTCACGCCGTTCGTATTGAGAAGAACCCGCACGATGTTGCGATCCCGCAGCGCCTCGAGCAGTTCGGCGAACCGCGGGTGCAGCGTCGGCTCACCCCCTGAGAGCATGACAACATCGAGCCGGCCGTTCTCACGTTCGAGGCGTTGATCGATACTGCCAAGCACATTTTCGAGTTCGACGACCCCCTTCATCTCGGGCGAGGAGTCCGCAAAACACGTCGGGCAACGCAGGTTGCAAGACTGTGTGATGTCCTCGAGGAGGATGCACGTGTGTTGGGTCTGCATCTCGCCGAGGCCCCGGAGGTAGCCGGAAGGCACCGGGTCGTAGTTGCCAAAGGTGTCGGGGGCATGGACCTTGGTTGGAGCGGTCCATTGCTCGAGATATTCGAGGATCTCAGCATCCTCGTCGTAGTGGGTGACAACCTTGCCGTGGTCGGGACACCCGCGCACCAGCCATACCTCGCCTTCGGCCTCCGCCAGGTAGCCGGACAGGCGCCGCACCTCATCGAGAGGGCGTTCGGGGACCGCCTCGTGACACACCGGACAGAATGCGGTCACGTAGCGCAGAACTCTGTCGTCACGCAGCGGCATTCCCACCTGCGGCCCGGTGACAGCCGTCATATGCCGGATGCCTGCAGAATCGCGAGGCACGCCCCGGCCAGCACGCCGAACACGGCGACCACAACGACAAGTCCTTTGAGCAGGCACTTTCCGAATCGGGGATCCCGAATGGACATCATTATCAGCCCGGCAACGATCGACAGCATGACCGCCGCACTGAACCATTCAGCATTGACGGCTTCTGTGAGCGCACTGGCAATCCCGCCAAGCACGAGAAAACCGCCAAAGACCGCTAGCCCACACAGGGCAAAACCGGGCGTCCGCCGTTCGGGGATGTGCGGCGGGGGTGTCCCCGGCGGAGGGAGATTGGGAGGAGGAAGTTGAGTCACAAGGTCGCTTCCGTGAATTGGATGGTTGACGCCTCTTGCCTGAGAAGAGCCAGAGCGAGCAGCGGAATAGTCACGAGCAGGAAGAGCTGCGAGCCGGACAGGCCAAAGGCCATCTCCGGGTTGCCCCGAACGAACTCAACGACGAGCCGAAATAGCCCATAGCCGAGCAAATAGAGCTTGAAGGATCGACCTTCGCCGAGGGTGTCCCGCGTCACCCACAAGGCCGCAAACGCAATCAGGTGAAAGAGAATCTCGTAGAGGAACGAAGGATGCAGCGCCGCGCCGGTTAGACATTGGGGGCAGCTAGGGACGTTGGCGGCGACCGCGGGTGACAGGGTGATCCCCCATGGCAGGGTCGTGGTCGTGCCGATCTGCTCGGTGAGGAAGCACCCGATCCTGCCGATGGCCATTCCCAAGGCGACGGCGGGGGCAAAGAGCTCGCCGGTGCTCGAGCGGTACCCAACGATGCGCTTGGTCACCTCGGCGCCAAAATATGCTCCCGCCAGACCGCCGAGAACACTTCGCCCACCGTGCAGCCACACGTCGGCCACGGTGTTGCCGGTGAGTGCGAATTGCCAGATGGCGGCAGCTCTTGCGAACAGCCCTCCTCCGAGGAGCGCCCCGAGCGCGATCCATCGCACTCGATCGTCTAGCTCACCCCGATCCCGGGCTCTGATGTAGAAGACAAGGACTGCTGCAATCAGCCCGAGGCCAATGAAGAACTCATGGGTCGGGACGGCCCACGGGCCCACTCGAAACAGCGTCGGCAGCATGCGGCAACCGTAGTTGATAGCGACATGACTGCGTTGGAGATTGATCTCCGCACCTCGTGGATTGAGGCGCTGACGGCTTCTACAATGCGGCCATGATTGGAATCGGGCGAGGAGCCCATGCACCTCGTCCTAATCCGCTGGCTCCGCCGCGCGCATCGCGCTACTCCGCTCTCTCTCCAAGGACTCCCGTATGTTGAAGACCGCCAACAAGTGGCCCGGAATACTTCTCGTCGCCATCGGCGCCGGACTCTGGGGAACCGATGCACTATTCCGTCGCGGCCTTTCGCTGGAACTCCCGGCGTCGACCGTCGTGTTCTGGGAACACCTCATCCTGGTGGCCGTGACGGCCCCCTTCGTCGTACGATTCTGGCGCCGTGGCATCCGTCTCAAAGCCAGCGAGATAACTGCCCTCATCATTATCGGAGTCGGCGCTTCAGCCGTCGCCACGATGCTGTTCACTGAAGCTTTCAGCTACGGAGATCCGACAACGCCCTTGCTGCTCCAGAAACTGCAACCCCTGGTCGCCATCGTGGGAGCCCACTGGCTCTTGTCTGAACGGCTCCTCCCCCGCTACGCCTCCTACTTCGCGGTCGCAGTCGGCGGGGCCTACCTCATCTCGTTTTCGGATCCGACCAACGTCGGAGTCAGCGAACTGACCCCGGCGGCGTACGCCGTCGGGGCCGCAGTGCTGTGGGGCATGGGCACTGTGCTCGGGCGGTACATGACGGCCACCATTCGTACAAGCGAGTTGACCGCGTTGCGATTCGCCATCGGGCTGCCGGCTTCGGCTCTGATCGTCCTCTTCAAGGGTGAAGCCAGCGTCGCCGCAGGTGTTGAAATCGGAGAATTTGGCACGCTGATACTGCTGGCGTTGATTCCCGGCCTGGCAGCGCTCGCCATCTACTACCAGGGTTTGTCGAGGACTCCGGCCTCGGCCGCCACTCTCGCCGAGCTGGCCTTTCCCCTCACTGCCATCCTCATCGGATGGGCTGTGTTCGACGGGACTCCCACCGGTACCCAGTGGCTTGGCATTTTCATCTTGGCCGGCACCATCGTGGCGATGACAAGGGCAGCCCGGAAGAGCAACGAGTCTCTTGGGGTCAAAGCGGCAGATCCGGCGGACCTGATCGGTACGGACCAGCCGAATAGCTAGTGGTGTGTCGCTCAACTGGCGCCAGGGTAGCTCCGAGGCGTTGGCGTCATCTGGCACAGCCTGAAGACGAAGGCGCATCAGTAGATGCATCGAGGAGGAAGGCGCAGCCAGGGGCGTCAACGGCCGGAGATACACGGTGACTATTTGAGCGACGCACCACTAGCCCACGACCGCGACGAGCCGATCCAAGCGGTCGTACACAAGACATCCTTCGATGGCGAGTCCAACCTCAGCTCCTTTGGCGAGGTCGACCAGCGGGATCGTCAACGCACTCGATCCGATTTGAAGACGGGACACCGGGGCACCGCCCTCGAAGGAGTCGGCCAGGATCGTGGCCCGGATTCGAGACTCCGGGCTCAGCCGGACCGCTTCGGGTCGAACGCCCACCCTGACACTCTCGTGATGCTCCAGCTCGGGGGCCCAGGCACGCAAGCGGAACCCCTCTCCGGTCAACCAGAATCCGTCCGAATCGCTCTCCACCGTCGCATCCAAGAACCCGATGGGCCCGGTCAGCCACGCAATGTGTGACGTCGCCGGTGCCGTGTAGATGTCGTCTGGGCGCCCCACCTGGCGGATGCGCCCGTTGTCGAGGGCCGCGATCCGGTCCGCCATGTACATCGCCTCGGCAGGATCGTTGGTGGCATAGATCGTGGTGACCCCGTAGCCGCGCTGCAGCTCACGCAACTCCCGGCGGAGGCGCCGCCGGGTAGGCATGTCGAGGTATGCCATTGGTTCGTCGAGGAGCAGAACCCGGGGAACTCGCACCATCGCCCGCGCCAGCTGAACCAGCTGGGCGTGGCCGGCCGACAACTGTTTGGGCCATCTCTCCAGGACCGTCTCGATGCGAAGCGACCGAGCCTCGGCTTCGACCCGATTCTTGATTTCGTTGCGGCGCATTGAGCGGATCCGCAGCGGAAACCCAACGTTGTCCCTGGCGGTATGGGTCGGAAAGAGGGTGTTGGTCTGGAAGACGATGCCGATATCGCGTTCGGCAACGTTCACTTTGGTCATATCCTCGTCGTCGAAGATCACCGAGCCCGAGTCGATCGGGTCGAGGCCGGCGACGGCCCTGATCAGCGATGTTTTGCCGGAGCCCGACGGGCCCACGACCACCATGAGCTCGCCCTCTTCGATCCGTAGCGACACATCGTCGAGCAGCTTCGAGTCCCCGGCGGTTCGATTGACAGATGAGAGCGTGATCGTTGACACAGTCTGCCCGATCTAATGGCTGCCTCCGCAGGAAGGCCTTGCCCCAAGTGTGCCACGTCATCACGATTGGCGGACTTCTGCACCTGTCCAGGATTCGGCATGTCATCATGCCCTCATGCCGGTGCTACCACCACCAGACGAGCAACTACCCGCCTTCGAGGTTCTCCTTGGCCCGAGCGCAATCGATGTTCTCAACGCCGGCCTGAACAGACCCGGTGTCGAGGTTCAGGACTTTCGAACGACATCAGTGCGCTACTTGCCGGGGAAGTCAATCACCGCTCAATACCGAGTGACCTTGCGCGACGCCGATGGCCGCGAGTCTCGCCCGGCAATGGTGGCCTCATCGGGCATTGCGATTCCAGACAGGCCCACCACTGTGCTTCGAGCAGATGGCATGGACGTGGCGGTGTGGACATTCCCGAACGATCCATTTCTTCCTGGCCTTCCGCTCGTCAACGACGCCGAGCAATCGTCCGAGCTCCTGACCCGATTGGGAGCGCCAACACACAAAGTCCGGACCCGCACCAGGGCCTATCGCGCCGGTAGGCGGGCGGTTGTCGAGGTCGCCGGTGATAGCGGATCGGTCTTCATGAAAGTGTTGCGACCGAAACGTGTCGCTGCGTTGCAGGCACGCCATGTTGAGTTGGCGCCCCATATCCCGATACCGCAGAGTCTCGGATGGTCGTCCAAGACGGGAATCGTGGCGATGCAAGCATTGGGAGGCGAGACGTTGCGCAAGTCCTTGGAGGCGGCGGTGATCGAGCTTCCCTCTCCAGATGCGATATTGGCACTCCTCGATCAGTTCCCTCCCCCAGGTCCCGCTGCATCGAAGGTCCGGCCGCCCCACGAACGGGTTGCCGCACACAGTCGCCTGCTTTGTGCCGTACTGCCGACCGCCACAGACTTGATCGACACCGTCGTCGCTGGTGTTTCTGCGGAGACCACGAGTGGACCGCTGGTGGCGGTGCACGGGGACTTCCATGCCTCACAGATACTCATCAACAACGGCAGGATCGTCGGCCTCGTCGACGTCGATACTTCGGGAGCCGGTGAACGAATAGACGACTTGGCCGCCATGATCGGCCAGCTCGCCACTCTCGGAATCACCGCCGAGAACCCCGGCGCGCTCAAGGCATACAACAGCGTCCTCCTCACCGAATTTGCGCGCCACGTCGACGATGCCTCACTGCGGCGCCGAGTGGCTGCCGTCATTCTCGGGCTCGCTACCGGCCCATTTCGGGTGCAACTCGCGAATTGGCCGGATGCGACTAGACGCCGCCTCCAGTTGGCTCTGAGGTGGCTCGAATCGGCTGAATCCGGAAAGGATCCCATCAACCCGTAACCCGATTCGGGTCATCTGCGGTTACCCCAGTGACGGCGGGTCTGACCACGCAGAGCACACTCGGCTCCTCCCCCGGCGCACGACGAAGTCGTGCGCCATCGGGTGAGGTGCCGAGGCTCTGCGAAGCGGGGGTGGAGGCAAGGTCGCGACAACACCACAACCCTCGTCAGTGGACACGCCACCGCCGCGGGTTGCGCGGCTCTGGCTCGCTTGGCGCCGCGACGCAACGTTCGCTTTGGGGACTACCTTCGCTTCCCCCTCGCCTCGCAAGCTCGGCCCTCCCCCCAGACGCCTGCCTCCCAAAGCGGAGCCAGACGGGGGGAGAGACAGAGAGGCCGACATCGGAGTGGCTAGAGCTGGTGCAACGTCTCCCAGCGGGACGGACGACACGGTCGTTCCCCGGTCCTCGGCGCCAGCCCAACACCCAAGGAACTGACGACAGCACCGACTCCCCGGACAGCGAGGACTCCCCACACAGCGAAGATTCCCCGGACGAGAGCAACTAGGTCAACCGCGGCCATGGAACAGCGACTCGTAATCAGTAACCAGAGTTATCAGTTACCAGTTGCCAGTTATCAAGAACTCGTAGTTGGCAACTGGTAACTAATAACTGGTAACTCCAAGTCCTCACTCCTGTCATCTCACGGTTTGCTCCCACCGTCCACCTGTATCGGGCCCTGTAGATAGGTGCGCACGGTCGGATAGGCGAGATCCAAATTGGGTTCTTTGGCGAAGGCCTCGAGGACGGCTCGCCAGATCCGTTGCTCAACCGTTCGACGGGTTCTCACATCCGTCAGGAACCGGACCGTTAGCAGGATCCCGCTGTCCTTCACCGTGAGATACACAATGGGCGTCAACACACCGATCTTGATCTGGTACCCCTTGGCGGCCTCGCGGATGCGGGCACCGGCGCGAGCTTCGATGTTCGGAGCAACATCTTGGACAATCGCCAACAGAACCTCCTCGCAGCGATGCCAATCCGACTCGAAGGTGATCAGAACCGGGATCTCATGCCAAATGAACTCGAAACCTTCGGTGTAGTTGGCTATCTGCTCTGCGAACAGGTTGCCGTTGGGTATGTGGACCAGGCGCCCGGTTGCCTGTTCAGCGTCGACCCAATTGCCGATCTCGGCCACTGTGAATCGAAAGAGTCGGATGTCGAGGACATCACCCTTGGTGCCGCCGATCTCAATCCTGTCGCCGACTCGAAATGGTCTCCGAACGACGATGTAACCCCAGCCTGCGACATTCTTGAGCACGTCGGCCAGGGCGATAGCCAAACCGGCGGAAACGACGGCGATGTAGGTGGCGAAGTTGGAGAAGGCGTCGAACCAGATCCATGACAGCGTCAGGAGGACGACGACCGTAGTCGTATAAGTCGTCAACTTCCCGGTGCGATAGACCAGATCGGTTTCGTCGGTTCGCCTGTGGACGGCTCGCAGCACCAGGGCTCGGACAATCAGCGCAACCGCCACGACAATTATCGACGTGATGATCTTGTTCTGATTGTCCAGGTTGATACCGAGCTGGTCGGTAATCCACTCCACGTCGCGCTACCTCTCGTGCCGACGGGTGGCGTCGGCCTGTGAAGGGGACGTTACCGCTGCATTCGCCTCGCGTGGTGTCGGCCTGCCCGGCGCGGCCCTCTGGCGTAGAGTCCTCGCGATGATGCGAGTCACCATCACAGGTACCGGCACCCCGATCATGGTCCCCGGCCGCGCCGGGCCCGGGGTCGTCGTACAGATCGATGGCGGCACCGTGTTCCAGTTCGACGTCGGCCGGGGGACAACGTTGCGCCTGACCGAGGCCGGCGTGAAGCTGCCCGACATCACCGCAGTGTTCGTTACTCACCATCACAGCGACCACCTCGTGGGACTCAGCGATCTAGCAATGAGTCACTGGCTAGAGCAGCAGCCGGAGCAGTCCGATGCGCTTCGTTTGGTGGCACCCGACGGACCAGCAGCCGACATCGCCGAACGGGTGCTCGAACCTTGGCAGCCGGAGATGACGCTGCGGGCTGCTCATACAGGACGATCGGCCAACGCTCGGATCGAAGTGACCCGCTTCGAGGCAACCGAGGCAATCACTCCGGTGTTTGCCTCCGGCGAGGTGACAGTCTCGGCAATTCAGGTCCGCCACGAACCCGTGATTCCGGCGGTGGCGTACCGGATCGATACACCGGCAGGATCGGTCGCCATATCCGGGGACACCGCGGTTTGCCCGAACCTCGAGAGGATCGCAACCGGCGCCAGCGTTCTCGTACAGGAGGCGTTTCACAGGAGCGCAATCCCCGACGGCTTACTTTCCGATCCGGAGGCAATCGCTGAATATCACTCTGAACTGAGCGACATCGGGGAAATGGCGGATCGAGCGGGAGTGGGAACTCTGATGCTCACCCACCTCATTCCGCCCCCGCAGGGACCCGAGGACAAGGTGGGTTTCGTCAACGAGATCAAGCGGGCCGGCTATCACGGGCCGGTTGTCGTCGCCGACGATCTGGACACGATCGGCATCGCGCTCCACGAGCGGTGAGGCCCAGGTGGATCCGCGATCGGTTCCTCGACCGAATACGCCTCTTCAAACCCGGCGCTCCAGGACGACGATCCCAGCGTGTGGCACAGCCTCGAGAAGCACTTCGAAGGATGACCAGGGCGCGACGGACCTAGCCAAACCAGAGCCTTCCGTTCCTGCGTAGATGACGGCCGGTAGCGGCCCGCATCTACGCAGGAACGAGAGGATGTCCTACTGAGGAACGCTCAGGAACTGCTCGATCTTGGCGTTGGCGGCCTCCATCACCTGTGATGTGAGGCCACCCAGGGCTCGGGCCAGAGCGAGCTCTTCACCCACCACCGGCATCGGCCGGTCGTGGGGGTTGCGCTTCGCCCTGCCGGTGGCTTCGAAATGCTCCCCTCGCAGGTTCAGCTCGAGAAAGGCGAGCGTTTGATCGGTGTCCTCATCGAAGTGGACATGGATATCCAGCTCTTGCTGCATAGCTCCTCCTTGTCAGTTCCAATTGTGGAGCAGCAACGCAGGCACGTACAGGGCCGATTGGACCTAGGGCCGGTATCAAGTATCAACTAACACGACGCGAGCTACGTGATACGAGTTATGTGATGCCCGATACGACTAGAAGCTGTAGCTCTGGCCCCAATCCAGAGGTATTACTTCGATGCCGTGGCCGCCTAGGACCGCCTGCGCCATTCCTGTGATCCAGGCCCGGCCGCTCTCTGATAGGTAGAAGTCGTGGATGGGAACTACCTGTTTGGGGGCCAGGCGGCGAGCAAAGTCAACGGAGCGGGTAGTCGATCCCCACGGGGTCAGAAGTGGCAGCGCAAGGACCGGTGCCGTCGTCGTTGGCTGATAGCTGTCGCCGGGATGGGTGAAGACGCCGTCGACGGTGTAGCTGCGGTTGGTTGGTTGGGCACCGTTGGGAACGATCTCGTGGAGGACATCTTCAGCGGACACGCCGGCCGGATTGGTGACACTGGCCTCGATGCCGCTGACTGCCAGTAGTTCCGCTACAGCGGCATTACTGAAGACGGCGAGGTCGTCGTTGCGGTCGAGCAGCCATTGAACGAACTCCGCTTTCACGTGATCACCATGTTCGTGGGTGATGAGCACCCGTTGCACGTCACCGATTGAACTCAGGTCGACCTCGTCCGACTCGTAGGTGAAGAACCCGGGGTCGAACAGAGTTGTCCCGGAATCGTTGGACACCGTCAGACAGGAATTGGCAAGGCGTCGTATGGTTGTCATGGCCCAAAGCTAGCGAACGACGCACTCCTTTGGACTACCTGACGTGAACCAGCGCGGACTGATCTAGCCTTGGTGTGTGGACGACCAAAACCCCCTCCCCGAGCCCCTTCGCGGCAACGAGCTCGGCACCTTCACACACCATTCCGTTGCGGTCCGTTTGCCCGATATTGGGCGGCGAGTCATTGCCGACAATGAGCTGGATGCCGGGGCGACTTCTGCCATGGAAGCTCTCATCGAGCAAATCACTTCAGGCGTAATCCTCCCCCTCCACGGACGAGCCCCCGGGTACGAGCAATGGGACTCGTATGTCGAGCCCCATCTTCGCCGTAGCTGGCGCGACGTCCCCTGGTTCTTCGCCGAGTACTACTTCTATCGCAGAATCCTCGAGGCTGTGGGCTACTGGGACCACCCCCTCGACCCCTACGCCTACCAGAAGCGGCTCGGCTTGGAACAGGCACTTCCCGGCCTGCGGCAATCGATGGCCGCCCTCGATGAGGCATACGCCGGCGGTACCTCAACGCAGTCGCTCTTGTTCGAGGTGCTGGGCCAGTCGTTGTGGGGCAACCGAGTCGACTTGAGCCTGTGGCCGGCGGAAGCCGGCGGCATTGCCGAGCGCACGAGCGATACCTCCCGCCTGTTGATCGACGATCGGGCCGAGGCCGTCTGGACTCTGCACGAGCGCCTGCCTCCACCCAACGTCGACATTGTCCTCGACAACGTGGGATCCGAGCTACTCGCCGACTTGGTCGTGGCCGACCTCCTCCTGCGAAGCGACCTGGCGTCGCTAGTGCGCCTCCACGCCAAGGCGTATCCGATATTCGTCTCGGACGCCACCGAGAGCGACGTCGCGGAATCGATTGATGGCCTCGCCGCCGACGATCATCCCCACCTTCGGTCTGTTGGAGAAAGGCTTCGTGCCGAGATTGGTTCCGGCCGGCTGATCATCTCCGCCCACCCCTATTGGGTATCCCCGCTCGGTTGGCGGGACCGACCAGCCGACCTCGATCTAGAGCTGAGCGAGGCCGGACTGATCATCGTCAAAGGCGACGCCAACTACCGGAGACTCCTCGACGATCGCCATTGGGACTTCACGACTGCATTCTCCACGGCTGTCGAATCGACACCCGCCCCCCTCCTCGCACTGCGTGCCATCAAGTCCGAGATCGCCGCCGGTCTCGATAGCGAAGCCATCGAGACCGCAGCCGCCGACGCCGAGTGGCTCCAGAACGGCCAGTGGGCCATGGCCAGCCTCGCCGGAGCCGATGCCGTCCGCTGAACCCCTTGGGACCGCAGCATCGCTGAAGTCGCCGCGCCCGGTTACCGATATAGCGTGATCCGCTTAGCCTGAAACGACTCACCATGACTTCATACTCTGAATACGACCCAGACCACCGCGCCCCCGACCCGGACGCTGATGACAATCGCAACGCCATCATTGCCGGTGTGATTACCGCGCTGGTGAGCCTTGCGGTGCTGGGATTCTTCATCCTGCGCAACCAGCCCGATCCCGTGGCGGCGCCGACGACCACCCAGCGAACGTCGGTCACGACGCAGGCGCCGGATACGACGGGCGGCACTGATATAGCGGCCGGCTACACCCCGCTCTTCACATCCGCCCGGTGTGAATTCGACCTCATCACGGACGCCGAACATGAATGCGGCTGGTTGACTGTGCCCGAGGACCGCCAAGACCCCGGCAATGGGCGTGAAGTCCAGCTCCACGTGGTGCGTTTCGCCAGCACGGCGGCGGACGCGCCGGCTGATCCCATTATCTACCTCGATGGTGGTCCCGGTGGGTCAACCCTCGACCCGCTGCAGTTCAGCTTCGGCCAACTCTGGGAACCACTGCTCGACGACCGCGACCTCATCATGTTCGATCAGCGGGGAGTGGGCTTGTCCCTCCCGTCGTTGGATTGCCCGGAGGAGCGGAAATACTCATTGAGCGTCCTCGACCAAGACCTGGACTCGGAGCGGGCCCAAGCCGCTGAGCTTGCCGTCATTTCACAATGTCACGATCGGTTGGTCGCCGAGGGCATCGACCTGGCGCAGTACAACTCGCAAGAGAACGCGGCCGACGTTGCCGACCTACGCGTGGCGCTCGGGATCGATGAGTGGAATCTCCTTGGTATCTCGTACGGAACCCGGCTTGCCGAGACCATCATGCGCGATCACCCGGAGGGTGTGCGGAGCGTAATCCTGGACTCCACCTACACGCCTGATGTCGACCTCTTCGCGGAGGGCCCGGCCAATTTCAGCCGGGCTCTTGCCAAGCTGTGGGAGGGCTGCCGGCTCGATTCCGACTGCGCAATTCGCTACTCGAATCTCGAAGACCGCTTCTTCGCTCTCGTCGACCGCTACGAAGCAACACCCACCCGAGTTCCTGTGCGCGACTTCCTCAATGGCGGCTCTCGGGACGTGCTGATCGATGGTGAATGGATACTCGGAACGGTCTTCCAAGGTCTCTATTCCGAACAGGTCATCCCCCTGCTACCGCAAATGATCGAGGAGTTGGAGAACAATGAAACCTCCACCATCTCGCTCCTCACATCGAACGTGCTGGCCAATGTCGAGTTCATCTCCGTAGGCATGAACCTCTCCGTTCAATGCAACGAGGAACTCCCTTTCACGACCCAGGACGACATTGATGAGGGTCTCACAGGACTCGAGCGGCTGATGGATCCGTTCGAAGGAGAGTTCACGCTTGAAACGTGTGCTGCGTGGAAATCGGGGATGGCGGCACCGCTCGAGAACGAGCCAGTCAGCTCGGATATCCCGACACTTGTCATGGCCGGTGAATATGACCCAATCACTCCCCCGTCATGGGGTGCCAACGCCGCAACATTTCTGACCAACTCGACCTTCGTTGAATTCACTGGATTGGGACACGGAACGAGCATCGCCGGCGACTGCCCTCTGAGCATTGTTTTTGAGTTCTTAGCGGACCCCACCGCCGTCCCCGATCTCGATTGCACTGTCACGATGGCTCCCGTCGACTTTGCAATTCCCGGCGAACCTCCACCGCCAATCCAGTTGGTTTCGTTCACAGAGGACTTTGTTGGCACCGAAATCAGCGGAGTCGTACCGGCAGGCTGGGAGCCGGTTGGAGGCACGGCCTTTGCGCGCGGCGACTCGGCAATCGACCAGACAGCCATTATCTTTCAGGTCGTGCCGCTCATCAGCCCGGAGAGCGTTGTCTCCTTCTTCGCGACCCAGTTCGAGATGGATGCTGAGCCGGAACGCACCAGCACCCAGGAGAGCCCATTGGGCGTGTGGCAAGTCTTCCGGGGAGACGCCGACGAATTCTCGATCGACATCGCGGCCATCGATCTCGGAGGCTCGACGGCGGTGATCGTCCTCATCTCGAATCCCGGGGAGCGCGAGCAACTCCTGGGCGACCTGCTGTTGCCTGCCATCCAAGCCTTCA
The DNA here is from genome assembly GCA_024226255.1 of bacterium. Taxonomy (GTDB): domain Bacteria; phylum Actinomycetota; class Acidimicrobiia; order Spongiisociales; family UBA5794; genus JAHEJX01. The sequence goes on from JAAELU010000305.1 coordinate 24,962, forward strand.
GGACCAGCTAGCGCAATGGGCCTCTTCCTGAAGATGATCCGGTGGGCGGGGACCAAGCAGTGGTTCGGCGCGCTGGGGCGCCGCATCCTCACCCCTCTCGACAAGGTCCTCGGTAGACGTGGCCACACGGTCACCAGCTGGACGACGGGTCTGCCCGTGGGGCACCTCACCACGACGGGACGTGTCAGCGGAAACCCGCGCACTGCTCCCTTGCTGTTCGTGGAGCGTGAGGACACGTCCGTCGCCATCGTCGGTACCAATTTCGGTGGCGCCGACCACCCAAACTGGGCCAGCAACCTGTTGGCCAACCCTCACGCCCGGTGGAAGGTACACGAGGAAATCGACGTGAGCGCCCGCCAGGCGACCGATGACGAGTATGCAACCCTCTGGCCCCGGTTCGTCAGTATGTGGCCCGGCTATGAGGGCTACGTCAGCCGTTCCCAGCGCATACCTCTCATGTTCGTGCTCGAAATCACGTAGGACTCACAACAGCGCTGTGGCCCCCGGATGCGTTGTCCAAAGGCCACAGCTACATGGCTCCCACCGCATCCGAGCGGATGCCGACGCATCGTCCAAGGGGGGACATGGCCGATGCTTTGGTGGTTACCTGCAACAACCATATCGGACCGTGTTTGCGGGTGACGGCTGGGGCTCACGGTGCCTGACCCGGAATGGGTAGAGGACACGCTATTGGGTGGGTTGGGTGTTGAGACCTTCTCCCGTTGGGCTTCGTATTGCGCATCACGTATTTCGTATTACGAGGATCAGCGGATAGGGCTGATGGTCAGGGGTGTTGGGCGGCGAGAGTCTCAGCAGTAGCTCCGGAAGTGGCTGTGCCAAGTACCCAATGCCCGTCCTGATTGCTGACTACTGATCACTCATTACTTTGATACGTGCAACGGGATTCGTGATACGACCCCCCAACCGTCCCTATCCGTTAGTCCTCAACTTCTTCCGAGAGGGGGCGCTGCTGGTAGCTGTACACTCCGGAGCCATGGTTCAATCCGATCAAGTGGCGGAGGCCGTCCCCTACGAACCGCATGTGGGCGATTCGCGCCCCTACATGCGCGACATCATTCTTGGCGTCAATGACGGTCTTGTCTCGATCTTCCTCCTGGTTGCCGGCGTTGTCGGCGGCGGCCTGACTCGTGATCAGATCGTCCTAGCCGCCATCGCCGGAGCCATCGCCGGAGCGATCTCGATGGGTGCGGGTGAGTACCTCGCCACGCGAAGCCAGGAGGAAGTCTTCGAAAGGGAGATTGCGCTCGAGAAGGCTCATATCAAGCACCATCGCAACGCCGAGGTGGACCAGCTCTTCACCATGTTCAGCGACATCGGTGTCGCTGAGGACGAACTCGATGATGTTGTTGCCGCGTTCAGTCGAAACGACGATGTCTTGCTCAACTCGATGAAGATCCTCGAGTTCGGCATCATCGAAACCGACAGAAGATCGCCCTACACGGCCATGTTTCTGTCTGGCCTCCTTTTCCTCGGCGGATCACTTCCTTCGGTTCTCCCATTCCTCTTGATCGAGAGCACCAACCTGGGGCTGACGGTGGCCGCAGTTCTCACCGCGGCCGGCCTTTTTGCAGTCGGAGCCGTCAAGACCGTTGTCACCAGAACCAATCCCATCAAGTCCGGCCTGGAGAACCTCGTGATCGCCGGCATTGGTGGTGTGATCGCCTTCTGGGTCGGCAATCTGGTCGACGGAGCGTTGAGCTGAGCGCAACGAGAGTGGCGGGAGTGGCTCGGGGTGAGCAAGCTCCGCAAGAATGACGTTGGTTGGCGTATTGCTTATTGCGTATCACGTACGAGAAGCCGGGGCGTTGGGAGATTTGGGTGAAGGCTCGATTGCGTGAGCAGCTACTAGGACTGGGAATCGATGCATCCAATATCGATGATCCCGCTGCTGCTTGGCTGGCATTGTTCGACTCGATCGGTCGGCGAGCCACTCTGATCGATCGATATGAAATTGATGCCGCCAGCCGCGGGATCGTGGTGGCCGACCTGGATGACGACGACCGTCTGCGAATACGCCATGAGGTGCTGCCGATTCTGTTTCCCGGCTGGGAGGAACGGGGCACATCTCAGCAAATCGACCCGATCGTGGTTGTGCCGTACAACCCCGACTGGCCGGACCTGTTCTCTGATTGGAGATCACGGTTACTAGAAGCATTGTGGCCTCTAGACGTCCGAATCGAACATGTTGGGTCGACCGCAGTGCCGGGCCTTGCAGCCAAGTCCGTCATCGACATCAGTGTTGGCGTGCCCGATGTCGAGGCCGAGGAGACCTATCGAGGCGCCATCGAGAGCTGCGGTGTGCCGCTCCGCTCCGTCGATGAAGGCCATCGCTACTTCCGACCGGCCTGGCCCGACCCCCGCGTCGTCCAGATCCACGTCGTTGACCTCGGCAGTGAGTGGCAACGCCACCATGTGCTCTTGCGCGACTACCTCCGTGCCCATCCGGATGGTGCCGCCGCCTACGAAGCACTCAAGACTGAAGTCGCCCACGCATACCGCGACGACCGGCTCGCCTACAACGCGGCGAAGACGGACTTCATCCTGGACCACCTAGAGATCGCCGAGGAGTGGGCACGGGCGAAGTCAGAAGTCAGAAGTCAGAAGCGTTCCTCCAATCTGACTTCTGACTTCTGATCGTTCCCCGACCTCCCCGCTCCACCCCTCCCACTAGCCTTACATCCATGACTGATCAATCCTCCTTCGCCGCCCGTCGAGCCGACTTCATGGATCGGATCGGCGGCGAAATCGCCATCGTTCCCGCCGCAAGAGAATCCGTGCGCAACGATGATGTCCACCACGTCTTTCGGCAAGACTCCGACTTCTGGTACCTGACAGGATTTGAGGAGCCCGATGCCGTCGCAGTGCTCGATCCATCGCACCCCGACGAGTCCTACGTGCTCTTTGTGCGCCCCAAGGACCGTGAGACGGAGATCTGGGACGGCTATCGAGCTGGAGTTGAGGGAGCCATCAACGACTACGGTGCCGATGCTGCCTACCCGATTGCCGATCTCGACAAGGTCCTGAAGGAACGCTTCATAGGGCGGCGCACCGTGTATACCCCAATGCGCCGCGGCACCTTCTCGCAGCGGATAGCGGCTCTCATGACCGGTTTGCGCAGGGTCGCCATCAGATACGGGCGTCCCGTGCCCGATCAGCTGGCCGATGCTTCGCCGGTCTTCGACGAGATGCGACTCCACAAGACCGCGGACGAGATTGACCTGCTGCGCAAGGCCGGCGAAATCAGCGCTTTGGGTCACGCCGAGGCCATGCGCTTTGCCCGGCCGGGAATCCAGGAACATCAGGTTGCTGCCGCCATGGAGTACGTGTGGCGGATGCACGGGTCTCGTCGCAATGGATACCCACCGATCGTCGCCGGCGGCGTCAACGCGTGCATCCTCCACTACAACGAGAACAACGCCTCCCTCAACGACGGGGACCTGTTACTGATCGATGCCGCTGCTGAGTACGGGTACTTCTCTGCGGACATCACCCGGACTTTCCCGATCAACGGGAGGTTCACGCCGGAGCAGCGAACCATCTACGACCTGGTTCTCTCGGCCCAGAACGATTCGCTGGCTACCGCCGTCCAGGGTTCCACGATGACGTCCGTTCATCAGGCGAGCATCGACACCCTGACTGCGGGTCTCGTCGATCTGGGGATGCTGCCAGGGCCAGTCGACAGGGCTCGCCGGATGAATCACTTCAAGGAGTTCTTCATGCACGGCACGGGCCACTGGCTGGGACACGATGTCCATGACTCCGGCAGCTACGGGATCGACGGCAAACCGCGGCGCCTGGAAGTGGGAATGTCGTTCACGATCGAACCCGGTATCTACGTTTCGCCGGACAATCCGACATTGAAGCTGTCGCTGCTCGAGTTCGAGCAGGAGGACTGGACAGAACGGCGCATGATGATGGGAGCCGCGGCCGCCAAGAAGCTCGAAGCCAAGGAGCGGGATGCAGCGGGCTACGAGGAATTCGAGGTCCCCGCTCAGTTCCTGGGCATCGGAGTGCGCATCGAGGACGACATCCTGATAACCGAACACGGCACCGAGAACATGACAGCGTCTGTTCCATCAGATCCCGATGAGGTGGAGGCGCTGTGCGCCGAGGCTCCGACGCTGCCTTTCTTCGGGTAGCGGCACCGCTACCCTGGTTCCTCATGAACAAGTCGAACTCTTCCACATCTGTCGTGGTTCTTGCCGCCATGTTGGCGGCGGCCGCAGCAGGGCTCGCGGCGTACCGGCGTCGCCCGGTGAAACAGCCCGACCGGACGGGAAGCTGGCAACCGGTCGACACTCAACACACCCGCCGCTAGTGACGTTCCAGTGCGAGTAGCTGTAGAACAGGCCGGCGCTGAAGTAGCTCGCCGGGCATCGAGGATTCTGCTGGCGGAGCGTGATCTGTCGATGCTGGGACTCATCGGCGGCAAAGCCAGCAGTGACGACCCCCGCATTCACACCGTTACCGACCTCAGCGAGTACGAAGTAGTGATGACGGACGCCCCCGACGCTGCCGAACTCGTTGACGCCGCCCTCGACGCCGGCGTCAACTGCGTCGTCTGGGCCGACGGTGATGAGCTCGCTGAGGCTTACGACGCACAATTCCAGGACGCCGGAATCACACTTCTCACCGGCGCCAACGTCGCGTCTGGATTGGCTCCCTGCCTGGCGGCGCATGAAACCGCGCGAGGTGGCGAGGTCATGGAAGTCTCAATCGCCTGGACCGAACCGGGAACCCCGTTGCGTCGTGGCGAGGCCATACCCTTTCCCGATCCGATCGGACCCCGGTGGGCCGATCAGCGCCCCAACCGGGACAACTACAAGGCCTTCGCCGCCCCGGTATCCGGAGAATGGGCCGCCGCGCTGGCGCGGGTCACATCCGCCGCGACCCACGGTGTGGTCTCGCGAGTCGTCGGCGTGGCCGACCTGGCCGCCCACCTCGAAGCCCTGGCTCTGGCCGCCGGCGTGATGGCCATCGACCTGTACGCGTCGGGAGCCCATCGCCCCGCGGACGCCGCCGAGATCTACCTTGCCAAGACCCTCGACGCCGGCCTCGACGTAGCCAGCTACCAGCTAACCGAGTAGAACAAGCTCTCCCGTCCGCCGACGCGCGTACGGCGTAATCGCGACTCCGCTTCCCCCACCGAGCCTCCTTCGTCGGCCCACCTCCCCCAACCATCAGCCACCCAAAGCAGCGTCCGACGGGGGAGGAAACACGATTGCCGCCCGGCGCAAACGCCCAAAGCGGCGTCTGACGGGAGAGGAAACACGAGGAGTGCGTGTTCACAGACTGTTCAGTACTCCTGTGGGGTGATGTGGGGTTGAATGGAGCCGTGAAACGATCCTCCTTCGCTTTGGTTGCGCTCGCCCTCATAGCGGCCGCCTGTACGGCTGGCGGTGGTGCAAACGCGTCGCCCACCACCACGTCCCTTGATGGCACGACGACAACCGCCCTTGCCGGGGAGCCGGCAGTGCCGGCGCAGTCGCATGCGGGTACCGAATCGGCACCACCATTTCCCGAGGGGCTGGATTGGCTCAATACCGGAGGGCCGCTGGCACTGAGCGACCTCCGGGGGAAGGTCGTGTTGCTCGACTTCTGGACGTACGGATGTATCAACTGCATTCACATCATCCCCGACCTCAAACGGCTCGAGGAGGAATACGCAGAGGAACTGGTCGTCATCGGAGTGCACTCGGCCAAGTTCCTCAACGAAGGCGAGACCGACAACATCCGTGATGTTGTGCTGCGATATGGCGTTGAGCACCCCGTGGTCAACGACCGGGACTTCGAAGTCTGGCGGACGTGGGGCGCCAACGCGTGGCCAACCACGGTCCTCATCGACCCGGCCGGCAACGTGGTCGGTGGCCACTCCGGGGAAGGGGTCTACGACGTCACCCAGCCCGTGATCGCCTCCCTCGTTGCCGAGTTCGAGGCGAGCGGTGTTCTGGATCGGACGCCGATCGAATTCGTGCTCGAACAGGACGGACGGCCCGAAACAGTCCTGTCCTACCCGGGCAAGGTGTTCATCGATCCCGCAGGCGAGCGGCTCTACATCGCTGACAGTGGGCACCACCGGATCGTCGTCACCGACCCGACTACCGGGAATGTCGTAGATGTGTACGGTCGCGGTCAGCCGGGTTTCTCGGACGGCGCCGCTCTAGAAGCAACCTTCGACTCGCCACAGGGCCTGGCTCTGAGTCCCGACGGCAGAGTGCTCTATGTCGCAGATACCAACAATCACGCGGTCCGTTCTGTCGACCTCGAGACCGGCAATGTCGGCACCATCCTCGGAACCGGCACGCTGGGCTGGCCGCCGACCGCAGGCAACGCCTCTGAAGTGTCCATCAACTCTCCGTGGGCGCTCGAGGAGCGTGACGGCAAGCTGTACATTGCAATGGCCGGCCACCACCAGATATGGGTCATGGACCTGGCGTCTGACATCGCGGGACCAATCGTCGGCAATGCCCGCGAGTCGACAACCAACGGACCCCTGGATCTAGCCGAGCTGGCCCAACCCAGCGGCTTGGCCTTCGATGATGCCGGGGTTCTGTACTTCGCCGACTCCGAGTCGAGTTCGATACGCTCGGCTCAAGTCGAACTGAGTGACGGGGTTACGGACGTGATTGTCGGCAGCGATGCCAACCTGTTCGACTTCGGCGATGTTGACGGCGTTGGGACCGCAGCCCGCCTGCAACACCCGCTCGGGTTGGCGTTGGGCATGGACGGTTACCTCTACGTGGCCGATACCTACAACTCGAAGGTGAAACGAATCGACCTCGAGCGTCGCGAAGTGACGACGTATCTCGGTGGTGAGCGCGGCTGGCAGGACGGTGAGTCTGCCCAGTTCAACGAACCCGGCGGTCTTGCTTTGTTTGGCGAGACGCTGTTTGTGGCGGACACGAACAACCATGCCATCCGCAGGATCGATCTGGCGAGTGGTTCCACCGGCACGCTGGTCCTCAAGGGTATTGAGGCCTTCGCCCCACCGCCGGATAATGCCGACTACCGAGGAGTCCTGGTCGAAATCGCCGAGCCGATCTCAGTAGCTCCGGGAGCCGGATCGGTGGTCATCGATATCACCCTGCCGCCGAACCACAAGGTGAATGAGGATGCACCTTCGTCAGCGGAGTTCTTTGTCACCGGGGCAATCGCCGATTTCGGTGACAGTGCCGGGCTTTCGCTGACCGGGGCCAAGTTCCCGGTGTCGGTGCCGGTGCATTTCGCTGCCGGCGAGGGCACCGTCACCGCGGACCTCACAGTGATCTACTGCCGGGAGGGCTCCGAGAGCCTATGTCTCATCCAGCAGCTGCGCTTTGTGGCGCCAGTGGCGGTTTCCGATAGCGGTGCAACGGCCGTAACCCTGCGATACACGATCGAGGCCCCTGCCGTATAGGTCAACAGGCTGCTTGCGGCGCTATCTGGCAGTGGATCGAAGGGACGTCAGGAGGATCGGGACGTCGTTATCGGCTTGGGATCCTCGGAGCGGCTGGCTGCAGCTCCGTTGGCACCACCATTGCCGGTGGCCGGACCGGGCTTGGATGTGAGGCGTCCGAATGCGCTGGGGCGCCGTGCCGGACGAACAGGAGCCGTCGTTTGTGCCGGCTGAACGTAAGACTCCTCGAGCACGGTGAGTTCGACACCACCGACCAAGTCGGCGATGAGGTTGTAGAGAACCGCACCAAGCGTCATGGCCGCGGTCGCGGCGATGGTCCACACGATGGCCAGGAAGATGACGACTCGACCCCAGGTTTCTCCGTCGATCACGAACGTGATCTTCACCTGGTCAAAGAGATCGGTGATCGAAGCCGGAATTCCCTTTTGCAGCAACAGCGACCACATAACCCATAGGCCGAGCACAAAGACAGTGGCCGTGATGGCGTTGAACACCAGCGACACCTTTAGAACGGTCCACGGATCAAATCGACGAATGATCCGACGTACTCTACGAACTGCCATTAGGGAAAGATCTCTCCTTGAGACGCCGCGAGTGTACCGGCCGTTTCCGGGTATACGTTGCATCGGCGTGGTCTGTCAAAGAAACGATGCCAACGTGCGCCTGGTTCCCGGTCACCCTCGCCGCTACCCAAATGGTGCATCGAGCTGATGTGTCGCAGTGTCGCTGGATGTCCGAGAGAATCTCAGCGTTTTGTAGAAGGCGGCGGCCGTGCTGTCGGGTGTTCGCACACGAACGGCCCTGAAGTGCCCGCCAGCCGAGGCAAGAGCGTGCTCTACGAGGAGCCTCCCCAGTCCCGAGCGCCGGTGGGAGGGACTGATGTACAGGCGCCGAATCCGCCCGGTTTGGAGGTCTCCTGTGTGCGGGTCGCGGCTAATCCCGCCGACTCCGGCAAGTGTGTCTCCCACAAACGCTGCGAATAGTGCCTCCCCCGGCTCATCGAATCGGTTCGTACCATCAGCCCAGTCGACCTCGAGCCTCTGTAGATGACCGTAGCCCTCGGCCACGCTCTCAGCACGTAGCTCGGCGTAGCCTGCAGGCAAGTCGAAGACACGAACAACACGATTTGGGCCAGGGTTCGGAGCGCTCATACGACTCCACCAATCAACCGGTCAACCGTCTCTTACTCGTCGTCTTCCTTTGGAACCAACGACACTGCAGTCAGCTCAGCGTCATCTGCCAGGTTCATCACCCGGACGCCGGTGCTGTCGCGGCGTTGGCGGCTGATCTCTCTCGCCGGCTGACGAATCACGATGCCGTCTGAGGAGATGATGAACACCTCGTCGTCCGGCGAGACTGCTCGGGCGGCCACCATCAGGCCGCGAACCCTCGTCAGCTTCATCGCCTTGACGCCTATGCCGCCCCGCTTCTGCAGCGGGAAGTCAGTCATCTTGGTGCGCTTGCCATATCCGCCGGAGGTCAGCAGCAAGATGTCGCCTCCGTCCTCGAGCCCGGCGGCAGCGACAACCTCGTCACCCTCGCGTAGTTTGACGCCGCGTACGCCTTGGGTGTCGCGACCCATGGGACGCACATCACCCTCCGAGAAGCGGATGCCCTGGCCATTCTTGGTGAACATCACGAGGTGGTTCTCGCCACCCGTTGCCCGGACCGCAACTACTTCGTCGCCCTCTTGCAGCTTGATCGCGATCAAGATCGCATTGCGAGAGTCGTAGTCGGAGAACTTGGTCTTCTTGACGTTGCCGGCCTTGGTGAACATCACCAGATACGGGTGGGTCTCGTAGTCCCGGGTATCAATGATCGCTTCGACCCGCTCGTCAGAGTCCATTGAGAGAACCGACTGCACCAGCGAACCCTTGGCGGTCCTGTCCATCCTTGGGAGTTGGTGGGCACGTACGCGATAGACCTTGCCCTGGTTGGTGAAGAAGAGCAGGTAGGCGTGCGCCGATGTGTGGAGCACGTGCGTCACAACGTCGTCCTCGCGGAGCTGGGCACCCCGCACTCCCCGGCCGCCACGACCCTGACTGCGATAGGCCGCCGCCAGGACCGCTTTGACGTAACCGGCGCCGGTGATCGTTACGACCAAATCCTCGTCGGCAATGAGGTCTTCAAGCGACATGTCGCCCTCGTCGGGAACAATCCGACTGCGGCGCTTGTCGCCAAACTTGTCCCGGATCTCGGTGAGTTCCTCGGCCACGATGGCTCGTTGCCGCTCCTCGCTGGCGAGGATCGCCTCGAGATCGGCGATGAGGGCCAATTTGGCGGCGTGCTCTTCGCGCAGCTTGTTGGTTTCGAGGGCGGTCAGGCGGCGCAGCGGCATGTCGAGGATCACATCTGCCTGGACTCGTGATAGCTCGAAGTTGGACATCAACTGGGTGCGGGCCTCATCGACGTCGGCGGAGCTGCGAATGATCCGGACAACCTCGTCGATGTTGTCGAGGGCAATCAGCAAGCCCTCCAAGATGTGCGCTCGATCCTTGGCTTCTTTCAGCCGGAACTCGGAACGGCGGACGATTACCTGGATTTGATGCTCGAGGTAGTACTTGATCATCTCGGCGAGATTCAGTGTCCGCGGAACCCCGTCGACTAGGGCGATGGCGTTTACGGAGAAGTTCTCCTCGAGCTGGGTGCCTTTGTAGAGCTGGTTGAGAACGACCTGCGGATTGGCATCACGCTTGAGCTCGATGACGACTCGGACGCCGTCGCGGTTGGTCTCATTGCGAATGTCGCTGATGCCGGTGATCGTCTTGTTGTTCACCAGGTCGGCAATCTTGGTCATGATGCGATCGATCGAGACCTGGTACGGAATCTCGCTGACGATGATGCCAAACCGTTTCTTCTTCAGCTCGACGACATCGGTAACTGCCCGCATCTTCACCGATCCCTTGCCGGTCAATAGCGCATCGTGGGCACCCTTGTGGCCGACGATGTAGGCGCCCGTCGGGAAGTCCGGGGCTTTGACGAATTCGAGGAGATCCTGCGCTGAGGCATCGGGGTTCTCCAGCGTGTGGAGGCAGGCGTTGATCACTTCGGTCAGGTTGTGCGGCGCAATGTTGGTCGCCATTCCAACGGCGATCCCCGTTGAGCCGTTGACGAGCAGGTTGGGGTACCGCGACGGCAAGACCGTCGGCTCCTGTCGTTCACCGGAGTAGTTGCCGACGAAGTCGACGGTGTTCTCATTGATACCGTCGAGGAGGTGAGCGGCGAGCGGCGCCAGACGGGCTTCGGTATAACGCATTGCGGCCGGCGGATCATCAACCGTGCCGAAGTTGCCCTGGGGATCGACGAGCGGATAGCGCGAGGCGAAGTCCTGGCCGAGGCGGACCATGGCGTCATAGATCGCATCGTTGGAGTGGGGATGGAACCAACCCATCACATCGCCGATCACACGGGCGCTCTTGCGGAAGGGTGTGCCCGGCCGTATCCCGGAGTCAAACATCGAAAACAGGATGCGACGGTGCACCGGCTTCAAACCGTCGCGGACGTCAGGGAGTGCCCGAGAGACGATTACCGACATCGCGTACTCGAGGAACGAGTCCTGCATTTCCCGTTCGATCTCAATGGGCCGAACTTGGCCCTCGTTTGTCTCTGGCATGGCCTTCCTTGTGTTCTGGCGCTATCTCGACGACTTAGAGCTTGCTGGATGATCGCTGTGGACGGGAACGGACCGGCGGTCCGTTCCCGATCTGCGGAATCTCGTCACTATCTGCCACAGCCCGACTAGCGAACGGGATGGGAGCCGCAGAGACGCCACAATTGGATTGTTCAGCAGGCTCCTAAATGTCGAGGAAACGAACGTCTTTGGCGTTGGTCATAATGAACTTGCGTCGAGCCTCGACGTCGCTGCCCATGAGCGTTGCGAATACCTCTTCCGCCCGGAACTGGTCTTCCAACTCGACCCTCAGGAGTTGGCGGGCCGTCGGGTCCATCGTGGTCGCCCACAGTTGCTCGGCGTTCATCTCGCCGAGGCCTTTGAAGCGCTGGATGTTGAGCTTGCGTCCCTCGAGCTCTGCCTTGATCTCTTCGAGGCGGGCATCGTTGTAGGCCCACTGCGTTTTGGTTCCGGCCTTGACCGAATAGAGCGGCGGCTGGGCGATGTAGACGTAGCCGGCTTCGATGATTTCCGGCATATGGCGGAAGAAGAACGTCAGAAGCAGGGTACGGATGTGCGAACCGTCGACATCTGCGTCTGTCAGGATCACAATCCGGTGGTAACGGGCCTTGGTGATGTCCATTTCGTCACCGATGCCGGTACCGATCGCTTTGATCAGCGACTGGATCTCTGTGTTCTGCAGGATCCGAGCAAGACGGTTCTTCTCGACGTTGATGATCTTGCCGCGGATCGGCAGGATCGCTTGAAATTCAGAGTTCCGTGCCTGTTTGGCGGAACCACCGGCCGAATCGCCCTCGACGATGAACATCTCACTCACGGCGGGGTCCTTCGACGAACAATCCGAAAGCTTCCCGGGTAGTCCGCCTGAGTCCAGGAGACTCTTGCGAGTGAGGTCGCGGGCCTGGCGGGCCGCCATACGGGCCTTCTGAGCATTGAGCGCCTTGTCGATGATGCGGCGGCCGTCACCAGGGTGGCGTTCCAGCCATTCCGGCACAGCCTGATTCAGCGCCTTCTCGACAAAGGACCGGATCTCGGTGTTGCCCAGCTTGGTCTTCGTCTGACCCTCGAACTGGGGAGTACGGACCTTGGCCGAAACGATTGCGGTGATGCCTTCCCGGACGTCTTCACCCTGGAGGTTCGTGTCGTTTTCCTTCAGCAAGTTGCGCGATCGGGCGAACTCATTGATTGCCTTGGTGATCGACTTGCGGAAACCCTCTTCGTGCGTGCCGCCTTCGTGGGTATTGATGTTGTTGGCGAAGCTGAGGATCGTCTCGTTGTAGTTGTTGGTCCACTGCAGTGCCACTTCGATCTCGGCGGTGCTATCACCCTTCTCAAAGTAGGCAATCTGCTTGTGGATCGGCTCCCTAGTGCTGTTGAGGTGCTTGACGAAGTCGATGAGGCCGCCCTTGTACTGGAAGACCTCCTCAATAGGGCCCTCCTCGCCGTCGCGGGGACGTTCGTCGCGGAAACGGATTTCGAGACCCTTGTTGAGGAACGCCATCTCTCGCAACCGCGTGACGACGACAGCCGTGTCGTACGCCTGGGTCTCCTCAAAGATCTCCGGATCCGCCCAGAAAGTCACTATGGTGCCGGTTCGTTTGGCCGCTTTGCCCTTCTTCAGGCTTGTAGTCGGCTTGCCATACTCGAACGTCTGCATCCACTTGTGGCCATCGCGGATGACTTCGATGTCCAACTTGGTGGAAAGTGCGTTGACCACGGATACGCCCACGCCGTGCAGGCCACCGGAGACCGTGTAGGCCCCCGACTCGAATTTGCCGCCGGCACCGAGGGTGGTCATCACGGTGGTCACCGCGGGCTGCTTGGTTTTGGGGTGTTTGGCGACCGGGATGCCTCGACCGTTGTCGACCACACGAACGCCACCGTCGGCCAAGAGGGTCACCTCGATGCGCGTAGCAAAGCCGGCCATTGCCTCGTCGACGCCGTTGTCGACGACTTCCCAGATGAGGTGATGAAGGCCCTTGGGCCCAGTTGACCCGATATACATGGCCGGTCGTTTCCGGACGTGCTCGATGCCCTCGAGAACCTCAATGTCTTTGGCTTCGTAGGACGCGTTGGATCGTTTTGCGGCGCTCACTGATCTCCTCGAGAACGTTTGTTGCAGCGGTTAGTCATCGGTGTATTGCAACCGTGTCATTATAGCCGGGCCCCGGGGGTTTCGGGCCCATTTGGCGACCTTCGAGAAGATATCACGGTTCGTAAGAAACCCATTGGGCAATGGGTTATGGACCCAGGGTCGGAGTGACTCGGAAAGATATCGAGGTAACAGTATCCGCCCCGACGATCTGAGTCGCTTTTTGCAGTATCTGGGAGGTGAGGAAGCGCATCTTCGATGCCGTGGCGCCGTCGGCGACGAGAACGACAAGACGCCCTCCATCGCACGATCCGGGCCTGGTCTTGGCGGCAAATTGGGGCCCGACGACGTCGCCCCAACGAGCCGCCAGCAATCCAGCAGGGGCCGCTCTTCCGCCACCAACCTTGTCCATGAAGCGGTCGACGATCTCCGAAACGGATTGGGGACGTCGGCGGGCTCGCCACTCGTCTTCCGACAGGTATTCATTTCCTTGCTCTCCGGTGTTTGCCCTCGAGTCCCTCGGAGCAGCACGCCGGAACTGCGGTGAGCTTCCTTCGGGTCCACGTCGGGTGTTGTCGGTCATCTGACTCCCAGTTCTGGGGCGGCGGATCCGAGCTCTTCGATCGACCCGTCCGCTACCCGCCAGCGTTTGCCGGCGAGTGGAACTTCATCGTGTCGGGCGCTAGTGACAAAAACTTGTCCATTGGGCAACAGATCGATCACGCCGGCAGATCTATTCACGTCGAGTTCGGAAAAGACGTCGTCGAGAAGCAGGATCGGCGGCCGGCCATGGCGCTCCTCGAGCAGGGAGAACGCCGCGATCCGCAGCGCTAGTGCCACCGACCTTTGCTCACCCTGGCTGGCATGAGTCCGTGCCGGCCGGTCGCCCAACCAAAGCGCAACGTCGTCACGATGGGGCCCAACGGTCGTAGTGCGCTGATCCATGTCCCGTTTGCGCCTCTCGAGGAGGGCCTCGGCAAGCGCTCCCGCCGGATCGTCCGGCCGCAACCACCACGCTTCGTAATCGGCCCGCAAGCGCTCAGCGCCCTCACCGGCCACGGATGCGTAACCCGCGCTCAGATGGGGCTCGAGCCGCTCAAGCAGGCTGAGGCGGGTTGCCACGAGACGCCCGCCAACGTCGGCGAGACGCTCATCCCAAACTGCAAGCGTGACCGGATCGGCGTGGTGGCCCTCATCACGCAGGAAACGGTTGCGCTGCCGAACGATCTTGTCGTACTCCGTCCGATCGGCACCGGCTGCAGGAGAGATATGCGCCGCTATCTCGTCAACGTAGTCGCGTCGCAGCGACGGGCCTCTCTTGACGACATCCAGATCATCGGGAAGGAAAGCCACCAGCGGGACCTCCACGGCAACATCCGCGTTGCGGCGGGGCCGTTTTCCATTGACGAGGATCCGGCGTCGGGCCTCGGCGGGCAGTTCAACCTCCACTCTGAGCTCCCCCGACTCGCGCTCCACTCCCCCACGAATGAAGGCAGCCTCGGCCCCGCTCCTCACCAGAGCCGCGTCGGGGGCCGCTCGGAAAGACCGCAGTCGCGACAGATAGCCGACTGCTTCGAGAACGTTTGTCTTACCGGCCCCATTGTCACCAATGAGGACGTTGAGGCCCGGATCAGGGGTGAACGTGAGCGACTCATAGGAACGGAAGTCCCGCAACTCCAGCCAACTCAGATGCATAACTCAGTTGCCGTGAGGCGACAATGGTGTGTGGCTTCGCACGGCGGCCGGCACTGGAACATCCCCTACAGGCGAACTGGCATCAGCAGGTACTGGAATCCGTCGCCGCCGCCGCTGATCATGCCGGGCTTGAGCGGATCAATCGTCTCGAGAACCACCTCGTCACCGGCCACTGCGCTGACTCCATCGGTCAGATAGCGCGTATTGAACGCGATCGTCATGTCGTCACCGTTGTACTCGGCCTCGATGTGCTCGGTCTCTTCTCCGACTTCCTGCCTGCTAACACTGAGTTCAACGCCACCATCGTGGAGAGAAAGCCTCACCGGAATGTGATCCTCCGCAACCAATGCTGCACGGCCAACTGCCTCGAGTAGGGCCGACTTGGCCACCGTCAGTCGGCTGGGATAAGCGTCTGGCAGCAGCTGGCCGTAGTTGGGGAATGTGGCTTCGATGACCCGTGCAGTCATCCGACCCCGGCCGGAGCTGAATGCCGCCTCCCGGCTATCGAGTTGCACGCCCAACTTGGCGTCACCGATGGTCCTGCCAACTTCACGCAACGCCCGATATGGCACCAGAGCGGTCGTTGCGGTAGACACACCGGGAAGGTCGCGCAACGCCAGTCGGTAGGAGTCCGTGGCTACCAAACGGAGCCCGTCATCGCCACTCTCGAAAAGAACCCCCGTGAGGGTCGGACGAGCATCATCGGCTGAGGCGGCGACGCCAACCTGCGAGAGGGCGGACACGAATGCCTCGCCGTCGATCTCGACGATCGGTGTGTCGATCGTGTCGGCAATATCGGGAAAGTCATTGACCACGAACTCACGCAGCCGGAACCGAGGTCCGTTTCCGGTGATCTCGACTTCGCCCTCTTCTGCCGACATGGTTACGGCACCGCTCGGGAGTTTGCGCACCGCCTCGGCCGCCAACTTGGCCGGCACCACGGTGCGCCCTGGTTCAAGGACCTCGACATCGAGATTGGTACGGATGGTGACCTCGCCGTCGGTACCCGTCACCTCGAGGCGGTTGCCTCGGACATCACACAGCAGGCCTTGAAGGATCTGTTGGGGTGATCGGGTGCCGACTGCACGGGCAGCACGGGCTAGGACATCGGCAAGATCATCTCGCTCAGCTCGGATTCGCACAGCTTTGTTCCTTCTTCATATGCCTGAATTATCTAAAAATGGTAGTAGTTGTAGTAGGCCCTGTGGATTGTTGAGAAGTAGCTGGTTTCCCCAGGTCACGGGAGGGTTTTCTTGCCCACAGTCAGTTCGAACAAGTGAGCAGTTGTTCACGTCGCGAAAACCGGTGTCTAGTGGAACTGGGGACAACATCAAGTTTTCCTCAGCTGTTGGGATAAAGCTGTGACTTCGTCGAAGACCTGTTTATCGGCCGCCATGAGCTGCTTGATCTTCTCGATAGCGTGGATCACCGTGGTGTGATCTCTGCCCCCGAATTGGGCCCCGATCTTGGGGAGGGAGAGGTCTGTCAGCTCCCTGCAGAGATACATCGCTATCTGGCGCCAGCGCGCTAGAGGCTGCTTTCGACTTGGCCCGATGAGTTCGGACTCGACAACATTGGCTGCGGTTGCCGTCTTCTTGATGATCTGCTCGGCAGTTACCCGGAGGCTGTCTGAGCCCGGGAGGAGGTCCTGGAGCACCTCCTGAGCCATTTGCAGGCTGATCTGCTCGTGGGTCAGAGCGGCGTACGCCGTAACTCTGGTCAGTGCTCCCTCGAGCTCGCGGATGTTGTCTGAGACGTTCTCGGCAATGAATTGGAGCACATCAGGCGGCACCGTCCGGGGTGCGAACTCGGCGTTCTTGCGGAGAATGGCCAGACGCGTTTCCACATCGGGAGGCTGAATATCGGTGACAAGACCCCATTCGAACCGGCTCCGGATGCGATCCTCGAGAGTTGAGAGGTGTTTGGGGTGGCGGTCGGAGCTGATGACGATCTGCTTGCCGGCCCCGTAGAGGTGATTGAACGTGTGAAAGAACTCCTCGAGGATTTGCTCCTTGCCCTCGAAGAATTGCACGTCGTCGACCAACAGGACGTCGATCGTGCGGTAGCGGGCTTTGAAATCCTCCATCCGCTTCTGTCGGATGCCATTGATGAACTCGTTGAAGAACTGCTCCGACGAGACGTAGCGCATGGTTGTGGCAGGAGCCAACTCCTTGCGATGGTGTCCAACTGCGTGGAGAAGGTGGGTCTTGCCGAGACCGGCAGGGCCGTAGATGAAGAGCGGGTTGTAGTGGCTGCTTGCCTGCTCCCCTACCGCCATGGCGGCGGCGTGGGCGAAGCGGTTGGATGGTCCGACGACGAAGTTGTCGAAGGTGTATTTGGCAATGAGGCTCGACTCGTAGTCCCGAGTGAGCGGAGGTAGTGAGCCTGGCGGCGGTGCGACGGGAGCAGGTTGCCGGTCGTCGACGATCACAGTGACCTCTGAGTCGTCCGCGGCCGGACTCTCGGCGGCAAAGAGGTTGATGGTCACGTCCTCGCCATAGACATGATGTGCGGTCTGCTCGATGGCACCGAGGTAGCGGTCAGCCACCCAACGGCGATGGAAGTCGGACGGCGCCCGGAGCGAGAGGGTGTCCTCGTCGACCTGAGGCTCGAGAGGTTCGATCCACGTTTGCCATGCAACAGGTGTGACCCTGTTCTGAAGTCGGTCCTGGAATTCCTCCCAGAGCGTTGTCGACCATTGAGCTTCCACTGTTCGGCGCAATCCTCTCCACTGACCTGTGTGGGGCCCGAGAGCCCCTGTCATATCAAGGAATCCACACACCTATCCACAAGGTGTGGAAATCCCGCAGCCCTCTCAGCGCAGCGTGCCGAGGGGCTTCCAATCTTCGTTCTACCTGCAATCTCCCCGAAGGGAGAGTTGGCGCTTCGGCCCGCCGGTTGCGGTGGGCGAGTGTATAAACAGCTTGCCGAAGGCATCAAGAACGACAAATTCGGCGCTATTCGTCGAATTCTGAATCCTCCGAATCTCCAAAAAGCCCCGGGGCGCAAGGGTTTCAATGACAACGAGGCCCCGACTCCTTCGTGGCAAAGGCGACGTTTTTGCTGCTTAGACCTCTAATCATTCTTTCGCGAGCGAGAAGTTAATTTCGCGTTGCCGGGACGAAAGACCCTAAGAAGGACGTCAGAAATCAGAAGTCAGAAGCCAGTCGTGTCGGACTTCTGACTTCTGATTTCTGACGTCAGCGTTCTTCTAGCTTTGACAAGGATTACGTGCCTCCGTAACCTTGCCGCTCGAACCGCGACTTCCCCAGGAATTCCTTCGCATGAAGCGCACCTACCAACCGAACGTACGACGCCGTAAGCGCAAGCACGGTTTCCGCTCCCGCATGAGGACGCGGTCCGGACGCGCCATCGTCAAGCGTCGCCGTGAAAAAGGGCGTCACCGCCTTACCGCGTAGCGGACGACGTTACGTCTCGCTACGCGGCCGCAACAACTTCGCAGCCGCATACCGAGGTAAGCGTCACGCCGCCGGAGCAGTTGTTGTGCTCATTTCGAAGGTATCTCAGGGACCGCCTCGAGTCGCCCTTGTGGCAGGCAAAAAGGTCGGCAACGCGGTCAGGCGTAATCGCGCCAAGAGACGGCTGCGGGCCGCGATGGGACGATTGCACCTGCGAGACGACACGGCGTATATCGTCATCGCCCGAAGTGGCGTGGTCGATGCTCCGTTCGAACGGCTCGTCGCATGGTTGACTGAGGCTACGCAGGCAACAGAGGAACGGGAGAAGCGATGACGGAGGTGTTGATGGAGCGGCAGAAGGCAACTCTGCGTCCCTACCACCTCGCGTGGTGGCTAACCCGGCTCATTCGTGGCTATCGCAGGTTGATCTCTCCGTTGCTAGGCCAGAACTGCCGGTACAACCCCACCTGCTCGGCCTACGCCCTGGAATCAATTACCAGGTATGGAGGAATCAAAGGAGGGTGGATTGCCCTCAAACGGATCGGCCGCTGTCACCCATTCCGTGATGGCGGCAACGACCCGGTGCCGGATTTGACCCATCGCATCGCCGATATAGAAGGAAGCGCCTAAATGCCAGGCTGGAATTTATTGACAGGTGGGCTGGGGAGTGTTCTCAACTTCTTCTACTCAATCCTGCCTGCGGGCCTCGGCTCGGCTCGATACGGGATAGCAATCATCATGCTGACTCTTGCGGTCAGCCTGGTTCTGTTCCCGCTGACTCTGAAACAGACCCGTTCCATGAAAGCCATGCAGGAGATTCAACCTGAGGTCGAGAAGCTCCAGAACGAGTTCAAGGAAGATCGCCAGGAACTGAATTCGAAGCTCATGGAGCTCTACCAGGAGCGCGGTGTGAACCCCGCCGCGGGCTGTCTCCCCCTCATTGTGCAGATGCCGATTTGGTTCGCTTTGTTCTCTGTGTTGCGGTCTTCCAAGGAATCGCTGGCGGATGGCTCGAGCCCCATTCCCGTCGGTTCCAAGCTCTCGGATGCGTTGATCGCCGGCCAATCGGACTTCCTCGGGATGGACCTGCAGATCACTCCAAGTACCGCCTCGGGTGATGGTTTTGTGCAACTGATCCCGTATCTGGTTTTGATCCTTCTCGTGGTTGCCTCGGGTTATTACCAGAGTGTGCAGACGATGAAGAAGCGCAAGGACTCACCCACGGAACAGAACGCGCAGCAGCAGGGCGTGCAAAACGCAATGAGGTTCCTGCCCGTCTTGTTCGGTGTGTTCTCGTGGAACTTCCCCACCGGGCTCGTGCTCTACTTCGCAACCTCGAATACCTTCCGCGTTGGCCAGCAGGCATACATTCTCAGCCTTGATGGCGGTGACGATGGACCCTCGACCTCTTCTTCAGACACACCGACGGATCCCAAACCGATCTCGAGTGGGCCGTCACCCAATGCCAGCAAGAAAAAGCGCAACCGGCGCAGAAAGAAGTAGCGGACATGGAGTGGTTGGAAGCCGAGGGAGAGTCCGTTGAGGACGCGGTCGCAGCTGCACTGGGCGCACTCGGTCTGGACACGCCAGACCAGGTGACAGTCGAAGTGTTGCGGGAACCGAAGAAGGGGTTCCTGGGCCTGGGGTCGCAGATGGCTCTGGTCAAGGTAACCCAGAAGCCGGCTCGGAGGCGCCGCCGCCGTCGGGGCCGTGGAGGCAAGAGCGATGGGGATTCCTCAGGGTCAGGATCCGGTTCGGGTCAGAGTCGCTCTGACCAGGGCCGTTCGAGTCAGAGCGGTGGACGTGGCCGAGACTCCTCAAAGTCCACTCGTAGCGGCGATTCTGGCCGGTCGCGGAGCGGTCAGCAGCAGAGTGGTGGCGACGCTTCCTCAAAAAAGAAGTCGCCAAGTTCCGGCTCACCAAAACAACGTGGCGGAGCACAGAAGAACCAGAACAGGCCCAACAACAAGCCAAGCTCAAAGAGCAAACGCCCGTCGCAGGAGGCAGCCGTGACCGACAAGAATGGCCAAGATACTGATCCCAAGGCGAGCATTGAAGAACAAGCAACGGTTGCGGTGGACTTCCTCGTAGGCCTGGTTGACGCATTCGGTCTCGAGGGCGATGTAACCAGTCGAATCGACGATGACGTGCTCTATCTCAACGTGGATGGAGACACCGAAGCACTTATTGGCAACCGTGGCACCATTATGCAGTCGGTGCTCGAGTTGACTCGCACGGTCGTGCAGCGCAAGACGTTTGGGGCTCCTCGGATGCGTCTCGACATCTCTGGCTACGCTGAGCGGCGCCGTGAGGCTCTCAAGATCTACGCGGCCCGGCTGGCTGAGAAGGTTATCGCCGACGGTGGCGAGGCCATGCTCGAGCCCATGAATCCGGCCGACCGTAAAGTCGTCCACGACGCCATCGGCGAGATCGACGGCGTGCGTTCCTACTCAGAGGGTGAGGACCCGGAGCGTTCAGTGGTGGTGGCTGCCGAATAGCAGTCCAAGGACTCGTAGAGAAGGGGGCCCTTTGGGCCCCCTTTCTTGTTGCGCCGCAACGATCGTGCCCCCAGAGTGAAGGTTCCCCCGCACGACCTGTTTCACGTGAAACGTCTTGAAGGAGCACATGCAAGTACTGGACTACTGAGTACACGTTCCACGTGGAACATACAACGCGTAGACTGCCGTCATCGACGCACTAGCTGACACCACCATTGGCGATGACCCAATCCATGCTCGCAGGGTTCTCGAGTGGGTGGGGCATGATGACCCGGCTTCAGTAGTCGAAATGCTGACTGAGTTCCACGGCTGGCTGAGAGCGGAGGCATTGGAGGCTGGAGGAATCGGCCCGGACGAGGGTGAGCGTCTGTGGCGGCGCCACATCGCCGACTCGCTGACATTCCTGGCCGGCCTAGATGGCGTGTCAAGTATCGTCGACGTGGGCTCCGGTGTTGGCCTCCCTGGGATACCACTGGCAATATCACTTCCGGACACGCAGGTGACGCTGCTCGACCGTTCCGAGCGCCGTTGCTGGTTGGCGCGTCGAGCTAGCCGCGTTCTGGGGCTAGCCAACGTCGAGGTTCTTCAAGGAGAGGCTCGACAATTGAGGCTTGGCCACGCCGCGGCGGTATCGAGGGCAACGTTGCCTCCACAGGCCTTCTTTGATACTGCGCGAGTGTTGCTTCCTGAAGGGGAGGTGGCGTTGACAGCAGTGTCGCACGGAGCCACCGAGCCAGCGACCGGCCCTTGGGAGATTATCCGGATACCCGCCGCGGTTCTTGGTGGAGTTACCTGGTTGGCGAAGGTCCCGCTTTCCTCCGCGGAGCCTGGCTAAGCTCGCCCCCATGAGTTCTCCGCACAACGCCGCTATCACCGCCATCGCCAACCAAAAGGGCGGCGTTGGCAAATCGACAACCACGATCAATCTGGGCGCAGCCCTTGCGTTTCAAGGGGAACGGGTTCTTCTGGTTGACCTTGACCCGCAAGGCAATACCTCGTCAGGCCTTGGCATAGACCGCTCCGCCATCGAGACCTCGACCTATGACCTGCTCATCGAAGACACTTCAATCGAAGATATCGTCGAGCCCACGAGCGTCCGGGATCTCTTCCTGATTCCGGCCACAATCGAACTGGCGGGCGCCGAGATCGAACTCGTGTCGCTGTTCTCTCGCGAGATGCGGCTCGGGAATGCTCTCAACAAGGCGCGCCAGGACTACGACGTCATTCTCATCGACTGCCCGCCGTCTCTCGGCCTCCTGACGGTGAACGGTCTGGCGGCGGCCGACGAAGTGATAATTCCCATCCAGTGCGAGTATTACGCGTTGGAGGGGGTGTCCCAGCTGATTCGCAATGTGAAACTGGTTCAGCAGAACCTTAACCCCAAGCTTGACGTTGAGGGTGTCGTGCTCACCATGTTTGACGGGAGGACGACGCTGTCGTCCGACGTGGTCGAACAGGTCCGGGAGCACTTTGGAGACACGACGTACCGCACTGTGATTCCG
>JAAELU010000306.1 GCA_024226255.1 bacterium
CGAATGCGGTCATGCCCCACGACCACTCTCATGTACTGGGGCGTTGGCACAAGTGCCGCAAGCCCGAGGTCGATCGTGCCATCGACGCTGCCCTGCGCGCCCAACAGGAGTGGTCGACGATGCCTTGGCATCAACGGGCCGCGATTTTTCTGAAGGCCGCCGACCTACTCGCAGGTCCCTACCGCCAGGTGCTCAACGCGGCGACCATGCTCGGGCAGTCCAAGACCGCTCACCAGGCCGAAATCGATGCTGCCTGTGAGCTGATCGATTTCTGGCGTTACAACCCGTTCTACATGCAGGAGCTCTACCACCAGCAGCCTGAGTCCTCCGAGGGGATGTGGAACTACCTCGAGCACCGTCCGCTGGAGGGCTTTGTTTTCGCGGTGACGCCATTCAACTTCACGAGCATCGCCGGAAACCTGCCCACCGCCCCGGCGCTGATGGGCAACACCGTGATCTGGAAACCGGCGTCGTCCTCGGTCTACTCGGCGCACTTCATCATGGATATCCTCGAAGAAGCCGGCCTGCCGCCGGGTGTGATCAACATGGTCCCAGGTTCCGGCGGCGATATCGGCGATCCGGTTCTGGCCAGCCCGGAGCTGGCGGGGATCCATTTCACAGGATCCACCTCGGTGTTCAAGGGAATGTGGGCGACGATCGGTAAGAACATCGATCGATACAAGTACTACCCACGAATCGTCGGCGAGACCGGTGGCAAGGACTTTGTCTTCGCCCACCCGTCGGCGGATGTCCCGTCGTTGGTCACGGCGTTGGTCCGGGGCGCATTCGAATTCCAAGGGCAGAAATGCTCCGCGGCGTCACGTGCCTACATTCCGGCCTCGCTCTGGCCTCGGGTCGAGAAGAAGCTCGTGAAAGACATCGCGCGGATACGGATGGGCGATCCGACCGATTTCACGAACTTCATGGGTGCGGTGATCGATCGCAACTCGTACAACACGATCAAGGGCTACATCAACCACGCGAAGCGATCCCGGGACGCAAAGATTCTCACCGGAGGCGGTTGCAGCGAGAAGAAGGGCTACTTCGTCGAGCCCACGGTGGTATTGACCCGGAAGGCCGATTTTCGTCTGATGCGCGAGGAGATCTTCGGCCCGGTGCTGACGATCTACGTCTACAA
>JAAELU010000307.1 GCA_024226255.1 bacterium
AATATGGCGTTGATCAACGCGATGACGAGCCACTGAATACGGTTGCGCGCGGTCGCCAGCACGGGCTCGAACAGACCAGCGTCACCGACTTTAGCAAGGCGCAGCATGTCCTCCTCCGCCTCTTCGTCAATCACGTCGACGATGTCATCGATTGTGATCATGCCGACCAGCGCGCCTGAAGCATCGACAACCGGCGCGGACACCAGATCGCGGTCGCGGAAGGCTTGGGCGACCTCCTCCTGGTCGGTGGTCACCGGAATTACGGTAATCTCCGGATTCATAATTTGGTGGATACGCACCGGCCGGCGCGCGCGCAGCAGGACATTCAAGGGCACGATGCCAACCGGCACGCCAGCATTGTCGACCACGAACAGGTCGTAGAAATCGTCGGGTAGATCCTCGGACTCGCGCATGAAATCGATGGTTCGGCCGACGGTCCAGGCTTGGGGCAAGGCAACGACCTCGCGTTGCATCAAGCGGCCGGCGCTGTCGTCGGGATAGGACAGGCTCTCTTCGATCAACGCCCGCTCTTGCGCGTCAACCTCTTCCAGGATCTCCTGTCGAACCTCTTGGTCCAGTTCCTCGATGATCTCGACCGCGTCATCGGTATCGAGCTCGGCGACTGCGGCGGCCAACCGTTTGGTGTCGAGTTGGTCGACGATTTCCTCGCGCAGAGCTTCGTCGAGGTCGGTAAGCACTTCGGGGTCGAGAGTACGCTCGATATATTCGACGACCTTGCG
>JAAELU010000308.1 GCA_024226255.1 bacterium
CGACTTTGCCGCCAGGTCTTTCTGGACCCACAGATCGGTGCCACCGGCAACGACCGTCGCGCCGCTCTCGGCCATCGCCTGGAGCGCCTCGTCGAGCGTCGCCGCGTTGACGTACTGGGTAAACTCAGCCGGTTGCTGTGCTTGTGGTAACGCCATGCTTGGCCGTTATCCTCCGTACGTTTGCATTGCTTTCACCCCTCACCCCGCTCGGTCTTCGCCCTCGTGGTCATCTCCCAATGGAGATTTACGCTAAGTAGCCGAAAGACAGAAATCCCCCTCCCCCTCGAAGGGGAGGAAGGAACCAAGGCCCGAGTCTCCTGGATCGAGTGGGGGAAAAGATCATCGGAACTAAAACCGCGTCTGCTCCTGATAACGGCCGAAGACCGAGACCAGCGCGTCGCTAATCTCGCCGACCGTGGCATAGGCCTTCACCGCACTCATGATCGCGGGCATCGTGTTGGTGTCGCCCTTGGCCGCCTCGACCAGTGTTGCGAGCGCCGCGTCAACCGCCGCCTGATCGCGGCTCGACTTGATTTCGTTGAGCCGGCGCACCTGCGCCTCGGCATCCTCCGGCTTGTAGGGATGCATCTCGACGTCCTGCTCGTCCTCTTCGATCTGGTGGCAGTTGACGCCGACCTTACGGAACTCGCCCGACTCGAGCTCCTTCTGATGCTGATAGGCTTGGCGCGAGACGTGAGCCTGGACCTCGCCATCGGCAACCATCTTGACGATTCCGCCCTTGTCGTCGATGTCGGCCATGATCGTGACCATCTCGGCTTCGAGCTGGTTGGTCAGGGTCTCGACATAATAGGAGCCGGCAAGCGGATCGACGGTGTCGGTGATGCCCATTTCCTCGATCAGCAGCTGCATGGTGCGCAGCGACAGACGCTGGGACGCCTCGGATGGGATGGTGTAGGCCTCGTCGTAACAACACAGCGCGATGGTCTGGGCGCCCGAGAGAGCGCACGCCAGCGCATAATATGAACCGCGCACGATATTGTTCTCCGGCTGCTCG
>JAAELU010000309.1 GCA_024226255.1 bacterium
CAAGCGCCCAGCGGCCACATCCCCTTCACACCTCGAGCCAAAAAGGTCCTCGAGCTTTCCCTGCGTGAAGCGCTCCAGCTCGGCCACAACTACATCGGCACTGAGCACATTCTCCTCGGCCTCATTCGTGAGGGCGAAGGTGTCGCCGCCCAGGTTCTTCAGAAGCTCGGCGCCGAACTTCACAAGGTTCGCCAGACCGTCATCCAATTGCTCTCCGGTTCATCCGGTGAAGAGCAGGGCGGCGGCCCCAGCGGCACCGGTGGAGGCTCCTCGAGTGCCCGCGGTGGTAGCTCAGGTAGCGAAGGTTCCGCCAGCGGCTCGACGGTTCTCGACCAGTTCGGTCGCAACCTCACCCAATTGGCTCGTGATCGCACTCTCGACCCGGTCATCGGCCGGTCCAATGAGATTCAGCGGGTCATGCAGGTGTTGTCACGGCGCACGAAGAACAACCCGGTGCTCATCGGTGAGCCCGGTGTTGGCAAGACTGCCATCGTCGAGGGACTTGCTCAGCGCATCGTCGCCTCCGACGTGCCGGACACACTGGCCAACAAGCATCTCTACACGCTGGACCTTGGCGCCTTGGTCGCCGGCTCTCGCTATCGCGGTGACTTCGAAGAGCGCCTCAAGAAGGTTCTGAAGGAGATCCGCACTCGCGGCGACATCATCCTGTTGATCGACGAGATCCACACCCTCGTCGGTGCCGGGGCCGCTGAAGGCGCCATCGACGCCGCCAGCATTCTCAAGCCCATGTTGGCCCGTGGTGAGCTGCAGACCGTCGGAGCCACCACCCTCGAGGAGTACCGCAAGTATCTCGAGAAGGACTCGGCGCTGGAGCGACGCTTCCAGCCGATCCAGGTTGATGAGCCGACTGTCGCAGACACCATCAAGATCCTCGAGGGCCTCCGTGATCGCTACGAAGACCACCACCAGGTGAGCTTCACCGATCAGGCTCTGGTCAACGCGGCCAACCTGGCCGACCGCTACATCGCCGATCGGTTCCTGCCGGACAAGGCGATCGACCTCATCGACGAGGCCGGTAGCCGGATGCGCCTCAAGCGCACCAACATCCCGGCCGAGCTGCGCGAGACCATCGACCGGCTCGAGCAGGTCCGCACCGACAAGCGTGAAGCCGTCCAGGCCCAGCAGTTCGAGCGGGCCGCCCAGCTGCGCGATCAGGAGCGCACCGTCATCTCCGAGCGCAACGAGCAGGAGACCACACTTCTCACCGAAGCTGACGCCTACCGCTCCACGATCGACGAAGAAGAGATTGCAGAAGTGCTCGCCCAGTGGACCGGCATTCCGGTGCACCGCCTGACCGAAGAGGAGACAACCAAGCTCCTCAACATGGAGGACGAACTCCACAAGCGCATCGTCGGCCAGCACGACGCCATCATCTCGGTTTCCAAGTCGATCCGGCGCACCCGGGCCGGCTTGGCCGATCCGAAGCGCCCCGCCGGCTCGTTCATCTTCCTCGGCCCATCCGGCGTTGGGAAGACCGAGTCAGCCAAGGCACTTGCCGACTTCCTGTTCGGTGACGAAGCCGCCCTTATCCAGATCGACATGTCGGAGTACATGGAGAAGCATGCCGTCAGCCGCCTCGTGGGTTCGCCCCCGGGATACGTCGGCTACGACGAGGGTGGCCAGCTCACCGAGGCTGTCCGCCGCAAGCCCTTCTCCGTGGTTCTCTTTGATGAGATCGAAAAGGCCCATCCGGATGTCTTCAACATCTTGTTGCAGATTCTCGAAGACGGTCGCCTCACCGATTCGCAGGGCCGCAGCATCGACTTCAAGAACACCGTCATCATCATGACGTCGAACTTGGGTACCGCTGAGTTGCGCAAGAAGAAGCTTGGATTCAGCGCCGACACCGACGAGCTCAACTACATCCAGATCAAGGACAAGGCAATGGATGCTCTCAAGGGCCATTTCCGCCCAGAGTTCTTGAACCGGATCGACGAGATCATCGTGTTCCACGAGCTCACGGTTGATGAGGTCAAGGAGATCGTCGACATGCTGTTGCGTCGAGTTCGTGAGCAACTCGCCGGCAAGGGACTCGACATCGTTCTCACCGACGACGCCAAGTCATTGCTCGCTAACCGTGGCTACGACGCCCAGCTGGGCGCCCGGCCCTTGCGGCGGGCCATCCAGCAGCTTCTCGAAGATCCGCTGTCGGATCGGGTACTCCATCAGGAGTTCGCGGCCGGCTCAACGATCCTCATCGACGTCGACAAGGACGTGGACGATGCGTTGACCTTCAACGCCATCGAGACACCGGATGCACCGCCGGTCGAGCTGGCCGACTCCTCCGACGCGTAGACGGCTCCAAGAGGTCGAGCTCGTCGTCTCCGTTTCCTCCCCCGTTGCACGGGGGAAGCGAAGTCGGACGGGGGAGAGACACACGATGCGTTTGCTCCCCCGTTGTGCGCCTTTGGGTGGCAACACCTGAAGGGAGCTCGTGAAGCGAACCCGGACGGGGGAGAGACACATAACATCTCCTCCCCCGTTGCACGCCGCTTTGGGCCGGGTCGGTGGGGGAAGCGCAGGGCGCGATAACGCCGCAACTCGGGTCGGCGGATGCCTGACCGCCG
>JAAELU010000310.1 GCA_024226255.1 bacterium
CAGAAACCAGAAACCAGAAACCAGAAACCAGAAAGGAGTAGGAAAGGTGGATGGCGGCCGAGTTACCAGTTACCAGTTATGAGTTACCAGTCAGACGCCAAGCTGCACTCCCGAGACATGACGCTCAGTAGCTGGCAACTGGTAACTTCTGAGTTCTGACTTCTCGGCTTCTGGCTTCTGGCTTCTGACTTCTCAGTTCCGCTCGTAGGGTTCTTCCACGACTGCCTTGGCGCGGATGATGATCGGCGACTCGACGGCCGGCCGATCACGCGCCGTGGTCAGCTCGCGGACCATCCGCTGCACGTCATTGGGGCCGTCAGGATTGTTGAGCATGACGGTAAAAACCGGCTCGAGCGGCACAACGACATCGTCAAACTCCATCGGCATCCGGCCCAGCAGGTCGGTCATTCGGGCAACAACCGGGTCGACTCCGGGTGCATCAAGCATGGGGAGAACGCAGTGGAATCCTTCCTCATCCATCCGGCCCACAGTGTCGAGGCGGCGCAGGCAAGCAGATATGAGCGCTCCGCAGTGACGGACCGCATCGTCGTAGGCCTTCTGACCGAAGGTCTCTCCGATCTGAGCCAATGCGGGGAAATCGACAGCCATCAACGCAAAACCTTCGCCGGAGCGACGGGCGCGAACGGCAGCTCGCTCGAGTGCCGTGATGACACCATTTACATTGCGCAGGCCTGTCAGCGTGTCAGTGATCGAGAACATGTCCATTTGCAGACGAAGGTTGCCGGCATCAAAGAGAGCCTTGTCGAGTTGGTTTTCGAGTTCGCGAATCCGCTCGACGGCATCGCTCAACGATGTCGGAATTTCGGTGACGTTGTCGTCGCCGCTACCCATGTCTGACACTTTCTCCACACTCGCACTCTGAGCGCGCCCCCGTCGCCCTGATCGTCTGATCAGTCACTTCATCAACACTGTCGGCAGAAGCCTTGCCGACTTTAGGGCCGTACCCGAGTTCTTCACTGGAAAGCCCTTATGGGGAACGGCAACCGGTCGACAGGAACCCCGATGGAAACTGCGCCAACAACTCCGCATCTAGTTCGTCTCGCCGACATGCTCTGGTTTGAGCGCCGCTTGCTCGAGTTTCTGCTGTTCAAACTGGTATCGGCAAATCTTGTTCTTACTGCGAATGATCGACGTTTTGTGGGCCCCGCGGTCGCCGAAGTGGAACGCGTTGTGGCCGAGGTGCGTCGAGCGGAGACCGATCGCGCCGAGGTCATTGGCAAGGTGGCCTCCGACTGGTCTGTCGATCAGGGACTCCTCACGCTGGAGTACATCGCATCTCGCGCCCCCGAAGAGCTTCGCTTGGACTTCGAAGACCACCACGAGGGGTTTATGGCGCTGGTCAACGAAATCGAAGCTTTGACGCAGGAGAATCGACGACTGGCGACAGTCAGCCTCGAAGACATCCGCAGCTCGTTCGGCCTCAACGACGCCACCACATACGATGCCGCCGGTCGCCGTCTCGAGGGAACCGATCAGCCGGCCAGCATCAACCGAGTCATCTGATGGGCTTTGTATCTCTGTATACCGCTTTCAGCGGCCTGCAGGCAGCGCAGGCGGGTATGGATACCGCTTCGCACAATGTTTCCAACGCCGCTACACCCGGCTACACGCGGCAGCGTGTCGACCAGGCAACCCGCCTTCCCGGTCATCGATCATTTGGGCCGGTCGGTACCGGAGTCGCAATTACCGACATAACGCGCAGTCGCGATGTCATGCTCGATGCCAGGGCGCGGGCAGCTATGAATGGTGCCAGCCGTTTCGAGACGCTCGGCAACCTGCTTCTGGGGATTGAGAGTGCAATGGCCGAACCCGATGCCGGGATAACGGTCGCCCTCGACGGACTCTGGTCTTCATTCGAGGAATTTGCGCTGAATCCACCCGACACTGCCGCTCGCCACAACGTTCTGGACAACCTGCGGAGCGTGACCGCCCGCGTGCGGGGAGTCGCCGAGGCCTGGCAAGGCGCGGCGACAACCGCTGCCGGTGACTTGGAAGCCTCCGTCGCCGAGGTCAACGAGCTGATCACCACGATCGCCGGGCTCAACCAGGCGATTCTCGAGTCCGGCGCCGATGACTTCACACCAAATGATCTACTCGACAAGCGTGACATCGCTATCGATCAGCTTTCGCAGATTGCCGGTGTTCAGGTTTCCATCAGCGACAGTGGGGCGGCGCGCGTCAGTCTCAACGGTCTTGCCCTGGTGCATGACTCAATGGCCAGCCAGTTGAGCTTCAACTCCACCACCAACGAAGTCGTTCACTCCAGTGGCGTGACGGTCGAGGCTGGTGGCGCTATTGGTGCTCGTCAGGTGTTCCTATCGACGGTTCTTCCCGGCATGCAGGCCGACCTGGACACATTCGCCGAGGAACTGACAGCGGCTTTGAACGCTCAGCACGCATCTGGATTCACTCAGGCGGGCGCCGCCGGCAGCGCGTTGCTCTCATATTCGCCTGGATCTGCTGCCCTTACCCTGGACATAGCGATCTCAGATCCCGCCGACCTGGCTGCGGCAGCAGGCGGGCCACCGGTTGCCGACTTTGACGGACTCAACGCTGAGGCGCTGGCCGGCCTGCAGTTCAGCCTCAGCGCCTCCGGTGGCACCGAAACGCTCGGCTCGGTGGTCAGAGGTATCGTCGGCTCGGTAGGCGGTGCCACCGCCAGCGCATTCACCGAAGCACGGGCCCAATCTTCGATTTCCTCGGCGGCCCAGAACGCAAGGGCTCAAATACACGGCGTTTCGGTCGACGAGGAGATGGTGAACCTAATCACCTACCAACGGGCCTACGAGGCCGCAGCCCGAGTGATGACGACTGTCGATCAAACTCTCGACACCCTCATCAACCGTACCGGGGTGGTTGGACGATGAGGGTCACACACCTAGGCACTCACTACGCGGCTCTGTCGAGGATCGCAGGCAGTCTTTCCGAATTCGCAAGCGCTCAGGAGAAAGCGGCCTCTGGCAAGCGGATTCAGCGTCCGTCGGACGATCCCACATCAATGGCCAAGGCTCTCGCCATGCGGGCCGCGATGCGCACCAGCGAGCAGGCGTTACGCAATGCCAACGATGGCGAGTTGTGGGTCAACCTTGCAGATTCCAAACTGCAGTCCGGCATATCCCAGTTGCAGCGGGTCAAAGAGCTCGCGATTCGCGGCGCCACATTCACCAACGCCGATGAGCGCGCCGCCATCGCCGCCGAGGTTGGCCAACTGCGTGAGACGATGGTCGAACTGGCTAATACTCACCATCAGGGTCGTGGCCTGTTCTCAGGATTCGACACCGCCGATGCAGTTGCCAAAGTTGCCGGTACGTGGACCTACCAGGGTGATGCTGGCCAGGTGAACCGTCGTGTAGGCGACAGCGAAGTCGTCACGGTCAACGTGACCGCCTTCGATGCGTTCGGCTTCGGTGGCGCCAAGGATGTTTTTACAGTTCTCGACGACCTCGAGACCGCGCTCCTCAGCAACGATCAGGCAGGAATCGACACCGGGATCAGCGAGGTGCAGACCTCGATGGATACCGTCCTGACAACGCTCACTGGGCTGGGCGCCGTCGGGGCTCGGATCGAGGGCGCCAAGGTTCGTATTGGCGATGACATTGCGGCTCTGCGAGCGCAGATCAGCAACGTTGAAGACGTCGATCTGGCTGAGGCGGTGCTCGAGATGCAGCTGCAGGAGACGGCGTACACGGCGGCGCTGAGCGCATTCGCCCGGAGCTCCCAGTCCTCCCTCGTTGACTTCCTGAGGTGACATGCACGGGCGGTCACCCAGCGCGGGGGTAACCTGTAGGGGCTGGCCCTACGAGGGACCAGTTCAAATAGCGGAGACGACTCGATGAGTGAAACAGGTGATCAGAAACTGGCGGACAAGGTTGTCCATTTCCCTGACGGTCTGCCAGGATTCCCCGAACTAGAGCGCTTTGTTGTTGTCGAGCTGCGCGAGGACGGCGCGTTTCAGCAATTGCAAAGTGTCGACGATCCCGACATCTCGATGATCGTGTGTGTGCCCTGGCTGTTCTTCCCGGACTACGCGCCGGTGCTGAGCGACGCCGAACAAGAGGAACTCGAGATCGAGTCGGCTATCGATGCCGTCGTATTCGTGCCAGTCTCGTTCGATGCGGTCAGCTCACAAGCTTCGCTCAACCTACTGGGACCATTCATTGTGAACTCAAAGACCAGGAAGGGCCGGCAGGTGGTGCTGACTGGTTCCGATTACTCCGTGCGCACCCCGATAGATCTGGCGGTTGGCTGATGCTTGTGCTCACGAGACGACCCGGTGAGTCAATAGTTGTCGGCCAGAACGTCATCATCACGGTGATTGAGATCAAGGGCGGGCAGGTGAGGATTGGCATCGATGCTCCTCGCGAGGTGCAGGTCCATCGCGAAGAGGTCTACGAACAGGTCCGCCAGGAGAATATCGCGGCTGTCGCTAGTTCCAAGCAGGCAAAGGAAGCCCTGGGCGACAAGAGGGCTGAGACGTAAACAGAAGGGAGTTGGCGATCCCTTCTTCTGCAACGCCAGAGTGTTCGTGTCTTCCGTGCGGCCTAGATGTCAGATGTGAGATGTCAGGCGGAAGCTCGGGAGAGGCGAGTGTCTGAGTTATCAGTTGCCAGTTATCAGTTACCAGTCAGACATGTGAACGCACGCCCGCGCCGACACGAGACTGGTAACTGGCAACTTCTGACTTCTGAGTTCTGGCTTCTCTAGAAGGCTTCGTCGAAGCGGGTGGCGCCTGTCGTCGCAGTCTGCTGGGCGCCCCATTGGTCGTAGCCGGTTCGGGCGCTGCTCACCGGTTCCAGGTTGTCGAGGGCAGCCTTGATGGTGGCGAGCTGTTCCTTGGCGGCTCCACTGCCCCTGATGGTGGTGGCCGAGATCTCGTTCGTGAGTTCGAGGAGCTGAGTTCGCAACTCCGTGAGGTTCTCAACGATGTCGGGTGGAGCCGAAGCCAAGAGTTCGGTCAGCGAGACGTCATCGTCGAGTTGGCCCAGAACGTCGCATAGCTCGGCGACAATCATCGCGCGGGCAATTGCGATCGTGCCAACCTCATCGGCGATCTCGTCAACCTCATCGGCGATCATCGCCAGGAACCGACCTTCGTGGGCTTGTGCCAGGAGTTCAGCTTCAGTGAGTTTGAAGGCGAGTCGATCGAGGATGGCGTATTCCTGTCGGAGGACGCCGACGAGAGCGGTGAACTGCTCCCTGCTCGCGTGCGTGTCTGTCAGCATGTATTTGGCCAATCTCTTGGTCGTCCGGGGCCCACAGATTGCTGCGGTCCACGTACCCCTCCCTGTCGGCCGCCGACCCCACCGCATAAGGACATTTCTCCTGTTCGGGCACTTATGTTGCTGCCGGTTGTGCCGACTGTCTACCCGACTGGCAAGGACGCCGATTCCCGCAGCAATGCGGCCCGACGCTACAAGGAGGTAGCTGTGGCAGACGCCGATACGGCCCTCATGGAGCCTGATGCAGCTAGCACCGATGAAGCGGTCGCTGCCGATACCATCCCGACGCAGCTTGTCGTGTCCTACTGGCTCGCCGAAGCCGCCCGTTCTCGCCTCGGCGCATCCAAGACCCTCGAGGTCGTCGACGATGTCGACAGGTTGGCGCAGGCTGCGCTCGTTGTCGTATCAACTCGCATCCCCGCC
Organism: bacterium; assembly: GCA_024226255.1. GTDB lineage: Bacteria > Actinomycetota > Acidimicrobiia > Spongiisociales > UBA5794 > JAHEJX01. The sequence continues at coordinate 5,664 of JAAELU010000310.1, forward strand.
GGCTCATCACCCGCTTTCGTTACGGAACTGCGCCAGCAAGTGTCCTGCCCGATCGTCGCCATCGTCCATCCCGGCGGAGAGGAACTTGCAGTCGAGCTGCTCTCGGCGGGAGCCTCGAGCATCGTCGCCGAAGGCAACGAGGAGGCCGTTGAAGCCCTGCTCGGTGGCCAGTCCGACGAAACCCGTCTGCTGGAGAACTACGAGCTGAGCCTCGATCGCCAGGCGAATGGTCGGCGCAGTGTCGGTGATCGTGACCTGGTAACCGGGCTGCGCGGTCCAGCGGATCTGGCCGCCCGCCTCGCTGGTGGCACTGGAGCGCCCATGCCGCGGTTGGCGTTTGTTCGGGTGATCGGACTCGACGATGCGATGCGCCGGATGAGTGTGGACGCTCGCGACCTGTTGCGTCGACGCCTATCCCTGCAGATCGATGAAATGTGTCGCAGCCGCCACGCCGACGTGTTCAGTACTGGAGCTGCGGAGTTCGCCGTCGTGACCGAAGCCCTGACGCTCCACGAATTCGAGTCGCTTGGCACCGAACTCATCGAAGTAACTGCCGGATTCTCGCCGGATCGCTCCAGCCTGCTCGCCCTCGCTATTGGCCACGCCGGTCCCGAGGCCACTTCATACGTCGAGACGCTTCGTGAGCTTGCCCTACGTGGCATGGAGCTGGCTGCCGAGAACCCCGAGCAAGGAGTTATCGGAGCGGAGCGGCTCGCCCTGACCCTGGCCGCATCCACCGAGCTCGATAGCACCATGCGAGCGATCGCCATTGTCGAGGCTCGCGATGCCTATCCACCGTCACACGGCGAACGGGTCGCCCAGCACGCGGTGGCGATCGCCGAGGCGATCGGGATCTCAGAGAGGGACCTGACCAAGGTGCGGCTGGCGGCGCGACTACATGACGTAGGCAAGGTGGGCCTTTCCGAAGAGGCCGCCGGCGCGACTGCCGACAAGGTGTCCGCGGAACTGAAGGAAGAGTATTCCTCTCACGCGGCTCGGGGGTTCGACATGTTGCGTGCTCCCGCCGGCGAGGAAGTTGCCTCGTCTGTGCGCTCCCATCATGAGCACTGGGACGGTTCCGGCTTCCCCGATGGTTTGGCCGCCGACGCCATCCCCATGGCAGCTCGCATAATCGCCGTCGCAGACGCTTTGGACCGCTGGTCGGTCAATGGTTCGGCGCCGGACCGACCAACACCCGAAGCCCTACAAAAGGTCAACGACGGGTCGGAAACTCTCTTTGATCCCGCAGTTGTGGAGGCGTGTAATGACGTCTTCGAAACATAGTCCGGCCGTGGCGGGAATCCTGACCCCGCCCCGGCCGGATGGCTATTGCGGGGCCGTCACCGCGGCCTCACAGTCATCGATGTCAGTCTGATCGAGAGGTCCGAATGAAACGCCGTGACATACTCGTTCTCGAGTCCACCGCCGGCAGCGGTGCGGCGCTTGCCAATGCGCTCGGCGATGTGTTTCCTGTGTGGAACGTTGCTGCGCAGGATCCGGCGGCAGCCGTGTCTTTGCTCGCGGCTGGACGTGTAGAAGTTGTTGTGCCGGTTGCGGCGAATCAGAGTGCCGCTCTTCTCGAGTGGCTACGCCGTCATTATCCAGCAATCACCTATGTGGATGTCGAGAGTGTCATCCCCGCCGGTTCGGGTAGTGATCCGATCGTGAGGCTCGCCGAAAGTGTTGGCCGCAGTCTCGTGCTGCGCGAGTGTGTCGGCGACCCACGGCTTTCTGTCTTTGCCTCGAAGCTCCGGCGGATCCCTGTCGTCTCTTCTGTGTATCAGGAGATCTGCAACCTGCTGGCTCGCAGCGCGGTCGATGGCGATGGATTCAACTTGCAGGATGTTGCCGAACTTGTTGGCCAGGACCCCGGCATGGCGGTGAAGGTGCTGAGGATGGTCAATTCTGCCGTTTTTGGACTTCGTCACACCGTCTCGAACCTACCGCAGGCCGTGGCACTCCTGGGGGCGCGCCGCATTTCGTCGCTGGTACTCGGAGTGAGTCTCAGTGATCAGTTCAGCACCGCAGGGGCCGCTGGGAAGGCAATCGAGAAGGAGTGGCAGGTCGCGGTGATGACAGCTCAGCTCAGTCGCAGGATTGCTTCCCATGAAGGTCTGTCAAGCGATGAAGCCGAGACTGCCTATCTGGCCGGTCTCCTCCACAATGTCGGTCGCCTGTTGCTGGCCGCCAACCTCCAGGAGCGATACGTGGCCATCGAATGGCCCAATACCGCTTCAGAGGTACTGCGTATGGAGCGGACGATGCTCGGCGCACCTCACACCGACCTCGGGGCGCTGCTCTTGGACTTCTGGGGTGTCGACTCGAGGGTCATTGAGGCCGCGGGCTTCTACACGAATCCATCCGAGGCGGCGTCGCGGGGATTCAGTCCCGTCGCTGCGGTCCACGGTGCGGCGGTGCTGCTGCGCCGCTCCGGTCTGGGCTGGGACTTCGACTTCATGAAGGATGTTGGGCTGAGCGATCGTATCGGGAAGTGGTCGCAGCTAGATGAGGTGCACCACCTCATGGCAGTCTCCTAACTGCAGCCTCTAGACGGTCTGGTCCTCGAGGTCTTGGGCGCGGCGCTGCGGGGGCTGCGCCGCCTCGCGCTCCATCGACACGGCCAATGCGTTCATTCCGACCCGGCCCAGGCGGCGCACCACCATTACGACGATGAGTGTGATGGCTGCCCTTGTCCCGGCCTCAGCGAGAGTTACTTGGCCGATCACGGTTTGATAGGCAATGGCGCCCATCATCAGGAGACCGAGAGCGCCCGTGATTCGACTGACCGGGTTGACCATTAGCTGCGTGCCATCTTGGAACGGATGGCGAGGGCAACGTCGACCGGATAGACCCTGGTCAGCGAGCCTCCGGAACCGGGGAGTACTCCGTATCCGAGGGTGGCGTCGAACGCTACCGCCAGGTAGAGGGCATCCATGAGCGTTGCTTCACCGATCCAACTGATCACAGTCGGAACATCGACCAGGACCTGGCGCCACGCTTGATCGGTGCCGATTGCGTAGTGCAACAGGCGCTTGCCGCGAACGAACTCGAGCCAATCCTTGTCGTGAGGGTTGGAACCAACGACAGATGCAAACGATCCCTCGTACGGAGCCGTTTGGCCGGGCTCAACCATTCCGATACCCAACGCGTCTGCGATGTCCTCGGCGTTGGGGCCGACAATGACCGAGTCGGAGTCGGGCAAGGGCCCGCAATAAGGAGCGATCGCATCGGCGAGGCCTGTGATCCAGGCGACATCGTCGTTGGGATCGATGTCGGCGACCGAGGTCACGATCTCGGTTGGGATGCCCTGGCGAACCAGATCCATCGTTGACCATGCGACCGGACCCAAACCTGCCGGGTCGGTGCCCGGCTCAGTGATTCGCCACTGGGGCGTATCTGCTTCTGTCACTTCGTTGTTGAGCTCGTCGTCGGGGTATCCCGTTACCAGCGATGGGCCGGGGAAGCTGGTCACCACGCCGGCTCGAGGCTGCATCGGCGTGAACGTGGCGGGGCGATCCTCGGTTGGTGTGCGCGGGGTGACGTCCGGATCGAGGCTGACTCGCTGGATCACGATCGGTGGCGGGTTTGGTGAATCGAATTCATCGCTGGCGGATTCGGTGGCAGTTTCGATCGAATCGACCGCATCCTCGAGCACGGGATCGGTAGTGGAGTCGGGAGCAGCCTCAGCAGTGGCAGTCTCGGCATCTGACACGGTCGGTAGGGGCGTGGTCATCGCTGCGGTGATCTCGCCGAGCGCAGTGTGGGCCTTTTCGGCCTCGTCTGCGCTGGTCTTGTCGTCCCAGCCGACCGCTTCGAGGAAGGTATCGAGGCCGAGATCGCGGGTGCTGGTGCCCAGTTCCTGGCGCAACATGGTGGCGAACTCGGTCTCTTGAGCTTCAGCGTTGCGAGTCATTCGATCGAGGACTCCGGCGAGGCCTTCCGGCTTGTCGGGATCTGCATCGGGGTTTGCTGATTCGTCCGCGGCGCGGGCGGTTAGTTGCACGCGCTCCTTGGCGAAGAAGCCACCGATGCCGCCGCGATGCACCTTGCGGGCCTCGACGATCTCGGCGGTCTCGCCAACCTCAGTCGCGAGGCGCGTCATTGCCTCTTCGACCGAATCGGCTTCGATAATGATGGTGCCAACGTCGCTAGACGCGGCAAGATCCTCCGTCGACTTGTCACGTTTGGGCAAGGGCCACTCCAATCACTCCAATTGGTTCCATCTGGGTATCGGCAGGAAGTTCGGGGTACGCAAGAACTGTTGTGTCGAGCCCCATTCCTGCAATTGTCCTTTGCAGAGGGCTGCGAATCGGCTGTCCCACGACGAGTGCGACCGGCATTTGGCGTCGAGCCGCTTCCGACGCATGGTGTTCGGCTTCACGGCGGACGATGTCGAGAATGGCGCCGTCCATGACGATGAACATCGAACCATCGACCTCTCGCAGTCCCTCGTGCATTGCTGCCTCGAGGGCCGGATCCAGAGTTATGACGGCGAGCCGAGACTCTGGTGCGACTTTGGCCACGATGCTCCGGCCAACTGCGATCCGGGCCGCACTGGCGAGCTGCTCAATGGACCTGGTCTCACCGGACCGGTTGGAGATCGCTTCGACGAGCGGCCCGAGGTCGCGGATGGAAACTCTCTCGTCAAGAAGCTTGCGCAATACCGAGTGGACCAGTCCAAGAGGGAGGGCGTCACTGCCGATCTCGTTGGCGAGGATTGGTTCGTCGTAGCGCAGCCCGTCAACGAGGGTCTGGACGTCTTGGCGAGACAGCAAGGAAGCCGCGTTGGCGCGGACAACTTCAGCCAGATGGGTGACGATCACCGACGAACGATCCACGGCGGTGGCTCCAGTGGCGGCGGCCGAGGCGCGGGCTGACTCGGGTACCCAGAAGGCTTTGAGGCCGAACACCGGCTCGACAGTCTCCATGCCGCCGAGGGCGCGCAACGCCTCGCCGTCGCCGAGCGGAAGCGCAAGCACCTGATCGAGTGGGGCGGTACCGCGACCAACCTCCGTTCCGCGCAGCTCGATGCTGTACGTCGATGGGGGCAGTGTTACATCGTCGCGGGTGCGGACGAACGGCATGACCACACCGAGCTCCATCGCGATCTGGCGGCGCAGTGAGCGAACCCGGTCGAGCAGGTCGCCGTTCTTGGCAGGATCAATCAGGTCGAGGATGTCGTAGGAGAGTCGGAGTTCGAGCGGCTCGATGCGCATTTCGCCGACCAATGCTTCCGGCTGCTCCGGATCCATCGTGACCGAGGGAGCATCCTCATCTTCGGCCTCGTCGTCCGGTGTCGGTGTCGGGCGGCTCGACACAATGAAGAGGAATCCGGCCAGGCCGAAGAATGGCAGCTTGGGAATGCCGGGCAACATGGCAAGACCCAGGATGGCGAGAGCCGCGAAACGTAGTGCCTGGGGGCTTCCCAGCAGCTGGGCGCCGAGCTCGCCGCCCATGTCACGGTCGCTCCCGACTCGGGTGACCAACAGACCGGTGCCGATCGAGATGAGGAGGGCAGGAATCTGGCTGACGAGGCCGTCACCGACAGATAGCAGCGAGTAGGTCTCGGCGGCTTCGCCGAAGTTCATGCCGAGCGAGCCCATACCGACGGCAAAGCCGCCGACCAGGTTGATCACCACGATGATGATGCTGGCAATGGCGTCGCCCTTGACGAACTTGGAAGCACCGTCCATGGCTCCGTAGAAGTCTGCTTCTTTGGAAATGCGCTTGCGGGCGAGCTTGGCCTCGGCCTCGTCGATGAGTCCGGCACCGAGGTCGGCGTCGATCGCCATCTGCTTACCCGGCATGGCGTCCAAGGTGAATCGCGCCGCTACCTCGGCGACGCGAGTTGCGCCGTTGGTGATGACGACGAACTGAATCACGATCAGGATGAGGAATACGACCAAGCCGACGATGACCGAGCTGCCAATGACGAAGCTGCCGAAGGTGGCAATTACCTTGCCGGCATCGGCCTCGGAGAGGATCAGTCGGGTCGAGGAAACGTTGAGCGCCAGTCTGGCGAGGGTCGCCACGAGAAGCAGTGACGGGAAGACCGACAGGTCCAACGTGTCCTTGAGCATGATGACGGTCAGCAGCACGAGGAGCGACAGGGTGATGTTGGCGGCCAAAAAGAGGTCGAGCACGGTCGGCGAGACCGGGACGACCATCATCATGGTGACGCCGATCAGGCTCAGTGGAACGAAGAGACCCGAACGCTTCATGCGGGTACCACCTGACGACGGCGACGACGGTAGGCGACGGCTAGGACGGTGGCGACGGCTTCAAATAGGGCAGCGGGTACGAAGCCGCCCACCTTGGCGGTTCGGAACAGCGATCGCGCCAGCGGCCGGTTCTCGAGGACGGTGACTCCGTTGCGGTAAGCCTCCTGCTTGATCTTGGCCGCAAGCTTGTTGGTGCCCTTGGCGACGACTCGGGGGGCGCCCTCGCCGGGGTCATACCGGAGGGCGACAGCGAAGTGGGTCGGATTGGTCACAACGACGTGGGCCCGGGAAACGTCGAAGATCATGCGGTTGCGGCTCATGTCCATCGCACGGCGCCGCCGGGCCTGTTTGAGGAGCGGGTTACCTTCAGTGTTTTTCGCTTCGTCCTTGACCTCTTGCTTGGACATCTTGAGCTCTTTGGAGTTGCGGTGCCGGATGACGGCGTAGTCGGCGGCGGCGATTCCGACTGCGAGCATCATGGCGCGCATGGCCAGCGACCAGACCTGATCGCCGGCGAATCCCAGAGCGTCGGAGAGGCCGAGTGGCTCACCGAGGCGGTTGATCCAAGCTGTGGTAGGGCCCCAAATCAGTGCGATCAACAGACCAAGCTTGAGAGCGGTGCGAGCCAGTTCCCATCCGAAGACGGACGGCTTGAATTTGTTGAAGCCCTTCTTCAAAGACAGGTGGGACAGCTTGGGCTTGGCGGCTTTGGGGGCAAGCATGAACCCGACCTGGGCCAGTCCTCCCGCGATGGCGAGGATGGCGGCAAGGCCGAGGAACGGCAGAAGGCCGGCTACGAACATGCTGAGCACGTGCCCGCCGATACCGGTATCAAGCGAAGCCGAGCTGGCGCTGGAGAAGATGCTCTTGGTGTGGATGGCGAGGTTGTCGGCGACACCTGGGGCGAGAATCCGCATGGAGACAACGAGGGCAACCATCGAAATGGCGGCGCCGACCTCTTGGGACTTGGCGACGCGACCTTCCCGGCGCGCTTCGCGCTTCTTGCGTTCAGTAGGTCTCTCTGTTTTGTCCTGTGATTGGCTCACAGCCGCTCCGGTCGAAAACGGTGTCGCCAATCCATCGGCAAAGGAGCCGGTTCCATCCGGCTATCCCCCCTGTCGGCACAAACCCCGGCGATGTAAGGGGGAACGCCTGCGGCGTTCCTTGGGACTTTGGCTAGCGCCAAACTCCAGTCATGGCGGCGGCGGATGTGCG
>JAAELU010000311.1 GCA_024226255.1 bacterium
GACGCATCCGACATCGGCATTGTGCAGTTCGGCGGGAGGGGCACGGTCATCTCGAACAACACGATCATTGCCACACCGGGCAACCACGGCATGTTTGCCGGTATCGCCGTCCATCCGTACGGGCATAGCCTGCTCTCCGGACTCGAAGTCGTTGGGAACACCGTGGTGAACGAGGCGGATGAGGTGTGCGGCGGCATCCACACCGGCATCGACATCGGAACCCACATGTGGAACGCCGGCTGCGTTTGGGACGCAGGCCCGGCGGCCATCGGACAACCGGGGCCGTGCTCGTCGACGTCACCTCCCCCGGGCTTTGTGCCTTGCACGCCGGGGCAGCCGTGTCGGGTCTGGGGGTTCGTGCCCGCCGGTGAGCGCTTCACGGTTGCCGACAACTCGGTGACCGGTGCCCAGGTCAATTACCTGATCGAGGGACTCGACGTAGAAGGCGAACTCGTCACCACCGGCAATGTGTCGATCTCGCCACAACCGACCGACTGGCAGGACGATCAAGCCTGCACATGGGACGGCATCACCGACAGCTGGGGACCGCTCGAGTTCGTCGCCCACGACCCGACGATTGCCGGATGGACCGATCAGAGGATCTACTGCGAACGGTGACGGCGTGTGTGGTCGTCTACTTGTAGCGGTAGGTGATGCGCCCTCGGCTGAGGTCGTACGGGGAGAGCTCGACCCGGACTTTGTCCTGAGGGAGAATTCGGATGTAGTAGCGGCGCATCTTTCCAGAGATGTGCCCCAGCACGGTGTGCCCATTATCGAGCTGCACGTTGAACATGGCATTCGGGAGCGACTGAACGATGGTGCCTTCCAGCACGATGGCATCTTCCTTAGCGATAACTGACTCACTTTGTTTGGGGGGCGTGTTTGGCCCGACGCCGTGAAAGCGCGACGGACCGGCGCCCCACCCTAGGCGGCTCGGCACCGTCTCGGCTACGGCCTCGTGCCAGTGCGAGCGAAACAGCAGATGAACCCTGAGCAACGGATTGAGAAAGCACGTCGACAGGCAACGGATGACGGAGCGCCAGGTCTACGAGCACCTCGGCTAGCTGCGTCGGTCTACCAGACGTCGTCCAGGCCTGGAGTGTCCCAACCGGTGGGGAACTCGGGGCAGATGACGTGATAGGGGTCGCTGCTCGGGTACGCCCGATCGCAGAAATAGCAGTGCTTCGTTGGCCCCCGTGGGAGCTTTGCCCAGATGACCGCACCTTGCGGATGGGTGTACGTAGCCGGC
>JAAELU010000312.1 GCA_024226255.1 bacterium
ATGGGTGCGATCGTCTTGATCGTCCTCCTGGTGGGGGCTCTGGTGCGATCGTATTGGGCGTCGGCGATCGTCGCTACCGGGCTCAGTGTCACGTTCTTGGCCTATAGCGGGATCATCGTGTTGATTGGTTTGAAGAACAGCATCCTGCTCACGTTCATCATTCCGATCGCGGTGCTGAGCTTTGGTGTGGACTTCTTCATCCACGGCTTCGGGCGCTGCCGCGAAGAACAGGAAGCCGGAACGGCACCGCTTCGGGCATATCCCTTGGGTATGTCGGCGGTCGCGGCGGCTGTGCTGCTGGCGGTGACCACATCGGCTGCTGCGTTTCTCTCCAATGTGTCGTCGGGCATTGAGGCGATCCGCGACTTTGGTATCGCCGCTGCCATAGGCCTGCTGCTTGCTTACCTGTTCTTGGGTGTCATCGGGCCGAGAGTGGTTCTAGGCATCGAGCAGCGGGTCGGGCCACCACCCCGATTCCATGGTCCCCGTTTGGGCGCCAAGGTCGGGTTCCTGGTGATGAGCTTGATCGGGGGTCTGACCGTCACCTTCTCGGTGATACTCGTTCCATTCGGAGTGTTCCTGCTTATTTTCGTCTTCATGCCGCTGGTCGTCTACCTGCCCTACCGCTTGGTACGGCGTCGCAATCGGAAGGCGGCTGAGGGCGGCCGCCAACTCGACCATCGCATTCGTGGTGCCGGCCACGGCCTCAAGAGCGCAGGGTCGGTAGTGCACTTCCTGGCTCGTTGGCGGGTCGTAACCGTGCCGGCGACCGTGATCCTGGCCCTCCTCGGGCTGTACGGGTTCACCCAGGTGGAGGAGAAGTTCAAGCCAAGCGATTTCACGTCCTCCAAGACTGACTTCATCCAGAGCCTCGATGCGCTGCAGCTCCACTACGGCACCAGTACTGGCATCAGTGCCTATCTCTACGTCGAGGGCGACCTGACCGACCCGGGCACGCTTGCGGCCATGGACACCGTGATTGTCGATGTCGATGCTGCGGACGCCAAGCGGACCTCGGAGGGGGGCGTTCCGTTCCTGGCCCGGGACTTCGATGGGGCACCGGTGACAGCCAACAATGCCACTGACATCGTCCGCGCCGCGTTGGCCTCACCAGATGCGGTGGCAGCGATCGAGGACTCCACCGGTGTCACGCTGGAGCAGGGCTCCGAAGGCTTGCCAGAAGGTCCGAACCAGGTGGCTGCCATCTACCAATATGCATCAGAAAGCGGCATTCCCGGCCCGGGCGGGACACTGCTGTGGCGCCCCGAGGATGTCCAGGCCGCCGTGCATGTCGGCGACGGATTCCAGGCGACCCGTGTCGACGTGGCCCTCGCCACTGTCTCCGACCTGGAGCTCATGGCGGCAGCACGGGATGCCCTCCAGGAAGCCAGTGTTGGGTTCGACTCGGCGACCCCTGAGTTCGCCAGTGTCGGCCTTTCCGGCGACGCGATAGCGGACGAGGACACCCTCACCGCGTTTACCGCATCGATGATTTTGTCGCTGCTCATAGCATTGGGCCTGTGTGCGTTGATTGCGTGGGCGTTCATGCGATCACTGAAGTATGCGCTGGTGTCGGTGATCCCGATCCTGTTGGTGGTCGGGTGGGTCTACCTATTCATGTACCTCTACGGGTACTCGATCAACCCGGTCACGGCAACTATCGCAGCTATCGCAGTTGGCGTCGGCGTCGACTTTGCAATGCACTTCACCATGAGGTTCCGTGAGGAATTCGTCGGGGAACCAAGCCGCTTCCCAGCCCTTCGCCGAGCTGGAGAGGGTACCGGTGGAGCGCTTGTGCTGTCAGCGCTCACCTCCATGGGTGGGTTCCTCGTGATGTCGAGGGCGCCCATGCCGGTGTTCGCCGACTTCGGACTCCTCACCGCAGTGATGATCTTCTTCTCATTGGTCGTAGCGCTATTGGTGCTGCCCAGTCTGCTGCTGCTAGTCACCCCCTCCCGCCAAGGTGAGGAACGACAAGAGGTGCTCGAAGCGCTGCGTAGCTTTGAGGACAGTGAGTACGACCCACACAGCCGTCAGACGGCGCTAGAAACCGCCCATCACTAACCGATGACGAAACGTAGCGAGGTGCGGCTCCAGGCCTTCGAGGCCCGGGCCGCACCTCGGCTTAGAGCGGCATGGATCCTCAGCCTGGTACTGGCGGCGGTTGATGCCGGCACCCGCAACGCCAGCCCCTCGCCCCGAATTGCCACGGCCGCAGGCATCGGGCTTGTCTACGCCGTGCTCGTTAGCCACTACTTGCGGCGGCTGGCGCTGGCCCCCGACCGTCGCCGGTTTCTGCGGTCCAACAGGCTCGATCTTCTGGCCACCGTGATCCCGCCCGTCGGCGGAACACGCGAATTGATCATTAGTGCCGCCTCGCGATATGGCGGCGCACGCGGCGAAAGCTCGTTGCTGGCATACGAAGAGCGGACTCGCACACCGATGCTTGGAGTATCGCTGGCGATCGTGCCGATCTGGATAGGTGAAGCATTTGCCCCAGAACAACAACTCTGGATCATCGGTCCGCTCGCGGCCACCCACCTCGTCATTGCCGTCATCCTGGCTGTGGATATCGGCGCCCGCGCCTACCTGTCGCCCGACCGACGAGCATACCTAGCCAGCCACAAACTCGACCTCCTCGCCGTGGTCATCCCACCGGTGCGCGCTCTGCGAGAGATCGTCGGTCTTCGGGCGATTGTGCTGCGACGAGGGTTCCGCCGTTTCGTAGCGTTCGCCGTCGCCACCGTCGCCGTCAGCGCCCTACTCGTCTACGCCTTGGAGCGCGATCAAGAGGGCGCTCTGATCGGCTCTCTCGGTGATGCGTTTTGGTGGGCAACCGTTACCGCGACCACGGTTGGCTATGGCGACAGTGTTCCAGTGACGAACGCTGGCAGAGCCATCGCCGTGCTCCTCATGGTGCTGGGCATCACACTGTTCTCGGTGGTGACCGC
>JAAELU010000313.1 GCA_024226255.1 bacterium
CGTTCGAGGTCATCGGCTACTACTATGACTACTTCGACGAGGACAACAACTCCAATGGGCTGGACGTCGAGAGCACAAGTGACTGGTACACCGACGACGACATCAAGGAACGGCAGAAGGCCTTCATCAGCAAGGCGGTCGAGGAGCTGGGGCATCACGACAACGTCATCTGGGAGATCATCAACGAGGGACAGGTGTCCCCGCCCCCGCCCAACGGCAACGGCAGCGCCTGGCTCAACGAGATGCGACGGGAGATCTCAAGCGCCCAGAACGATAGCGGCCACCGTCCCCACCTCATACAGCCCTTCGACCTTCCTGATCATCGCGATCTAAGCGGCCACCACACCCCTGGGAACGATACCGACCCGGACGACTACGTGGCGGAATATCAGGCCGTGCACGGGGGGCTGGTCCAGGACTACGCCGACAACGATCAGCCCCTGATCGACGACAACGACTGCTGCGCAACGCCAGGGACTCCGGAACAACTGCGCAAGAAGGCCTGGCTGTCGCTGGTTTCCGGCGCTCACCCCAGCATGCTGGTGTACAACGTCACCGGAGGAACCGCGCCGGTCCAGTTGGGGATCGGAAACCCGAACCATCCGACGCAGCAGGGAATGCGCTGGGTCGGCTACACCAAGACCTTCGTCGAAGATCTCGAGATCGACCTGGTCGGCATGGCGCCCGCCGACGGACTCCTTTCCGGCACTTCAGGCGGACCGGCCTGGTGCCTGGCGCGCGCGGACGAGGAGTACATCGTCTACTTCTTCGACGGCGGCTCGACGTCGATTCCGAGCCTCGCGGGCCGAAACTACGACGCCTACTGGTTCGACCCGGTGAACGGCACTTTCAGTCCCGGACCTACAATGGGGACGGCCTTCACCACGCCCACATCCGGCGATTGGGCGCTCCACATTCTGCCAGGTACCTACTCGCGGCCCTTGCCCCCGACTAATGTCGAGGCCACGAACGACCTCACGGATCGGGTCCGTGTGACCTGGGACCTTGTCTCCAACGCGGAGTGGTACTGGATCTATAGGAAGACCGTGCTTTTTCGCCCAGGGCCGCCAACTGGCCCGCCCTTGGCGATGACTACGGAGCTGAGCTTTGACGACTTCGGAGGTCACCCTTGTTTCGCGAGAGAGTACTGGATCAAGGCAGTGAACCAATTCGGAATCAGTGATTTCGGCCAGGGGGCGGCGGGACAGTTCAATGTCACGTGCCATTGGGACCAGCTCAGTCCGACCGCCGATGCGTGGGTACAGCAGGATGAGCCGGACACGAATCATGGATTCGGTCAGGAGCTTCGGATTCGAGCCGCCGACACAGGGATGGGCAGGTACTCGTTTCTGCGCTTCGAAGTGCCGGACTTCACCGCCCTGTCCTTCGCGGAATTAAACCTCAGAGTGCAGGAGACCTCGATCCCAAGCGTCGACTTCTACCTTGTGACCGGCATGAGCTGGGGCGAGGGAACGGTCACTTGGAACAACTGGGACGATGGCGACGTGACCTACGAGTATCTCGGCTCGACCGGTCCTCGAGAGCCTGGATGGGGGGCTTTCATCGACCTGAGCAGTGTAATCACCGCTTCAGGCGAAATCACGATCGGGATCACGTCATCTCATGATCTGGACGGCCTCGACCTCGGAAGTCGCGAATCCTCTGATCCACCGGATTTGGACCTGATCTACATCGAGTAGAAGATGACATCCAGCGACTGCGGCGGAAACCACGGTCGTGCGGCTTGGGTCCTCGGAGGCTCGATTCGCGTAGCCGCCCGGGCCACTCGCCCCGCCGGCCGTAGGCTCTCTGCGACTATGTTAGTCTCGTAAGAGAGTTATAGCTTCGGATCGCACCCTTACTGCGGTCCGGAGCACTTCCACCAGCCCCGAGCGCCCCTGCAAGCCTTTGGCTACCCTTGAGCGACGACGTTTCCTTCTCGGAGAGACCATGAGCAAATCGACCTCCACCTTGATCCCCGCGGCCGCCGTCTGCACCTGGCTGCTCTTGGCACCATCCCCCGGCAGCGGCCTGACCTACGTCATGGTCTCCGACAAGACTCTCGCCGACCAAGCCGACGTGATCGTCGAAGTACAGATCCTGAAGATCGATCCCTCCCCGGGCATCGGCCGGCCCGTTACCGACTATCAGATGGCGGTGGAGCACGTGATCCGAGGCGAGGTCCTCGCCAGCCCGCTGACCGTACGGGTGCTGGGCGGCATCGGACCCGATGGCATCGGGCTCCATATCTACGGCGCGCCAAGCTTCGTGGAAGGTCAGCGCGCCCTGCTGTTCCTGAGAGCGAGGCCGGACGGCACATTTCAGGTGGGGCATTTCATGCTCGGAGCCTTCCACCTGGTGGAGCACCAGGGCACGACTCTGGCCTTGCGACAGCTGTCGGAGGCAAACGAGCTCGCGCTGCCCGACCGAGCA